>CAVEOR010000007.1:0-21532 GCA_963617285.1 Anaerovoracaceae bacterium
CGATTTTTGATGCTACTGGAATGGCACTTCTGGACATCGCGACAGGCAAGGCAGCACTCGACCTAGCCAGAGAGAAGAACCTCGGCGGGAACGCGACGCTGTAGAAAGGAATGAATGAGATATGAGTTTTGACTATGAAGAGGTAAAGCAGGCATATGAGCGAATCAGGCCGCATATCCGCAAGACGCCGCTGGAGCAGTCGTTTTATCTGGGTGACGAGGAAAGAAATTATTTTTTTAAGTTAGAGTCTTGCCAGCGTGTAAAGAGCTTCAAGATTCGTGGGGCACTTAACAAGATGATGACTCTCACCAACGAGGAAAGAAAAAGGGGCGTGGCGACGATTTCTTCTGGCAATCACGGGAGTTCTGTAAGCTATGCTGCGTCTTTGCTCGGAATCGAAAACGCGAAGGTCATCGTGCCGGAAACGACGCCGAAGAGCAAAGTCGACAAGATCAAATATTTCGGGGCAGAGGTTATGCTGATGGGCAAGAACTACGACGAGGCACACGCCCTTGGCATGAGTTACATCAATGAGCACGGAATGACATACATCGATGCGTATTACGATGACCCGAAGATTTATGGGGGCCAGGGCACTATCGCCATCGAGCTTTTCGAGCAAAATCCGGATTTGGATACCATCGTGGTACCGATTGGTGGTGGCGGACTGATTACCGGAATTTCGGTTGCAGCCAAGGCGATTAAGCCGTCGGTGCGTATCGTCGGTGTGCAGACGGAGGCTTGCCCTGCGATGATCAAATCATATGAAGATGGCGTTTTTTATGAGGAATATCCTTGCGAGGAGTCCCTCTGCGATTCTCTGATTGGCGGCATCGGGGCACTCAGCTACGCCATGGCAAAGGATTATGTTGATGACTTCATTGCGGTGTCCGAGGAGACGATTGCCAAGGCTGTAAGCTTCATGGCTCGCGAGGAAAAGTACATCGTCGAGGCGGGAAGCTGCACGACGGTTGCTGCTGTCATGGACTACAGAGAGCGCATCGGTGGAAAAAATATCGCGCTGGTGCTCTCAGGCGGCAATATCGACGGCGAGGTGCTGTACAAGTTGATGTCGCATACAGATTACAAGATTAAGTGAGAATAGGTTCTATGGAAAAAGAAATCAAGACGAAAATCAAGGAAGAGGTTAAGGAAAAAATCAGCCAAACGATGGACGAAATTTTGCCAGAGCTGATAGAAATCTCGAGGGAGCTATACGAAAATCCAGAGATTGGTGGCACTGAGGAGAAAAGCTCCAAGCTGATAGAAGGCTGGCTGCAGGCTCGCGGATTCGAGGTTGAGGACAATTACTATGATATGCCGTATGCGTTCCGTGCGGTGTATGACTCCGAAAAACCAGGTCCAACCATTGCGTTCTTTGCTGAATATGATGCTTTGCCTGAGATTGGGCACGGATGCGGACATAATCTGATTTGCACGGCTTCGATGGGAGCGGCATGCGCACTTTCGGCGCTGCTGGGTGCACAGGGCATGCTCGGCGGCAAGGTGATAGTATATGGAACTCCGGGCGAGGAAAACATTCAGTCCAAGACTCTGATGGTGCCAAAGGGGGCCTTTGACGAGGCCGACGTGGCGATGATGGTGCATCCGACCCCAGACCAAACCGCGGTTGGTGGCAGGACTCTGGCTATTGAGTCGGTGGAAATCGATTTTATTGGAAAGTCCTCTCATGCTGGACTGGCGCCTGAAGAGGGAATCAATGCCCTTGATGCGGCGTGCGCTTTCTACCAGATGGTTAATATCCAAAAGCAGTATTATCCTGACACCAATGTGCACGGCATAATTATGGAGACGGGGAAAAAGGCGAGCGTCATCCCTGACTTTACGAGTTTGCACTATTTGAATCGTGCCTGGGATATGCCTACGATACATCGCCTAAAGAAGATGATGGTGGACTGTGCAGAGGCTGCGGCGAAGATGACGGGCTGCAAGGTTGAGATTCGACCGATAGAGACGAACAACGCTGCGATGCTTTCTAATCAAATCATGAGTAAATTGTTCGCGCAGCATCTTGGAGATGTGGGAGAAGCAGACATTGTTTTCAGCGATATTAAAGGCTCGACGGATATGGGAGATGTCAGCCAGGTTATTCCAAGCATCCATCCGTGGTTGCATTTGGATTGCCTAGGCGGGAATTTGCACAGTCGTGAGTTTGCTGAGGCCACGATGCAGCCTGCTGCGGCAGAGTACCTGTCCCGCAGTGCCAAGGCGATGGCAATGACGGCTGCCGATATCCTAAATGACACTGAGCTTCTAGCTGCAATCAAAGAGGAATTCTGCGCCTCCGATCCGACGCCTTTCGATGCTCCGGTAGAGTAAATAGCTAGGGAGCGGGTGGCGTCCCCGGTGAATGTCGGTTTTCTTTTGTTTATTGGATATTCGAAAAAGCCCTTGGAGCGTTGCATCCAAGGGCTTTTTGGTGGTATCCCCGGGCGGAATCGAACCGCCAACTATGCTTTAGGAGAGCACTGTTATGTCCATTTAACTACGGAGACATATAAAAATCGATTTCGCAACTATTCTACCACATTTTTATCGATTTTCACACCCCCTAATTTTGTATTTTGAAAAATACACGGCTCCCGCTCAAAAACTGTACAAAAAAGCTTGTTATTTTTATGACAATGGTGTATACTTTATCCCGTGAAATAAGAAAGACAAATGAGTTTTTGTGAGGTAAAAGAAAAGGATGTATAAAGTATCAAAATTAGCAGAGGAGTACAAGAAAAAATTAATTACCGCAGATGATGCGGCGGCAATGGTAAAGCCCGGAGACAGACTCCACTTCGGTCTCGGTTGCGGCTCCATCATCGACATAGACAAGGCGATTGCTAGGAGAGCCGACGAGCTGAAGGACGTAACGGTCATCAGCACGGTAGCTATCCGCGAAAAGCCATTCGAGACATATCTTGCGACGACGAGCAACGACCAGGTTCGTTTCGCGTCAGCGCACTTCAACTCGTTCGATAGACAGATGAACAAGGATGGTCGTTGTTGGTACATCCCGATGTTGTTCTGCGAGTTGCCGCTTTTCTGGGTAAACAATCACAATGGTATTGACATAGCGATGTTCCAGGTTGCACCGATGGATAGCCACGGAAATTTCAACCTCGGACCGCAGGTTGCTGACATGTGGGGCGTTATCAAGGGCGCAAAGAAGATCATAGTAGAGGTTAACGAAAACATGCCGATTGCGCATGGTCACCAGACGCAGCTGAATCTGTACGGCATTGACTACATCGTAGAGGGCAGCAACACGCCGCTCGCTGAGTTGCCAACGAAGGAGCCGACGGATATAGATAGAAAGATTGCGGCGCACGTTGTTGAGAAAATCAGGAGCCATAGCACGCTGCAGCTCGGAATCGGAAGTTTGCCGCTGTGCATAGGACAGATGATTGCGGATTCTGATTTGCGTAACATCAATGCGCATACGGAGATGCTTACAGATGCGTATGTTGACCTGTTCGAGGCTGGCAAGCTGACAGGTAACAAGCCTATCGACAAGGGCAAAGCTGTATATACGTTCGCGGGCGGAAGCAAGAGGTTATATGACTTTATCGACGATAACCCGATTTGCTGCAACGCGCCAGTTGACTATGTAAACAATATCGCGACTATTGCGCAGATTCCGAACTTTCTCTCGGTTAACAGCTGCATCCAGGTCGACCTGTATGGACAGGTTTGCTCTGAGTCGGCTGGACATCAGCAGATAAGCGGCACGGGCGGACAGCTCGACTTCGTGCTGGGTGCTTATCAGTCCAGAGGCGGAGAGAGTTTCCTCTGCACGCCTTCGACGAGACGCCTGAAGAATGGCAAGTTGGAATCGCTGATTTCGCCAGTGCTCCCGAAGGGTGCAATCGTTACGACACCGAGAATGGCGACGAATCATATCGTAACTGAGTACGGTGATGTTGACCTCAAGGGCAAATCCACTTGGGAGAGAGCCGAGCTCCTCATCAGCGTGGCGCATCCTGATTTCAGGGATGACCTCATCAAGGAAGCTGAGAAAATGGGCATCTGGAAGAAATCCAGCAAGTGCCTGTAGCCCAGCCACAGAAACATAGCATTAAAAAACGGTCTTGCGGTTGCAAGGCCGTTTTTGGGCTGGGCGCGCGGGGCAGGAGCCTGGGTTGGGCGGGGGCTCCTGCCTGGGCGGGCCGCCCTCGGAAACTGCGGCGGCCCACCCAGCCGCTGCTGGCGGCCCGCCCCGAAGTCAACCGGCGGGCGGCCCGCCAGCAGCGCCCGCGCGCCCTACGCCCAGTTGGCGTGGATGCCCTATGGTCGGTTAGCGTCGATCCCCTCGTTAGCGAGCTCGTCGGCGCGGTTGTTCATCTCCGTAACATATTTGAAATCTTCGAACGTGAAGTCAGCACCGTTCCACTCGAGGAACTTCTCGTAGAGCGCATCGAAGTTCGTGCTCTTGCTGGCGAGGTTCACATGCCCCTTCACGCGGAAGAACCGAACGTCGTGCTGGCGAACGAGCGACAGCAGTTCTTCCCAGAGTTCCCTGTTCTCAACAGGTTTCTTGGAAGCGTTTCTCCAGTTGTTCTTCTCCCAGGATACGTACCACTTCTCGCGGAAGCAGTTCGCCACATACGAGCTGTCCGTGAATACCTGAATCGTCTGGTTCTGCGCCTTGAGCGCGCGGAACGCCTCGATTACGGCGGTCAGCTCCATGCGGTTATTCGTGGTGTTCACCATGCCGCCGAACAGCTCCTTCTTGTGCTCGCCGTATTCAAGGACAGCGCCCCAGCCGCCGACGTTCTCGTCCGACTGATTCCCAGAGCAAGCCCCGTCTGTATACATTCTCAATATTGCCATAGTTTTTCTCCTAATTCATTCCTCGAGTTCTGCACGCGGCACGCCCATTTATTCCGAGCTCGCGTGCCGCCAAAAGCTATTATTTATATTATGCACTAAATCGCGGCATTTTACAATCAAAAGAATTTGTGGTAATATAAAACGAGTGAAAATTCTAAGACGGAGAAAACATAAACAATGAACTTATCAATTTGCTCATTTGCGAGCAGCAGCTCGGGCAATAGCTACCTCGTTCGTAGCGAGGAGACGGCGATACTCGTGGACGCTGGGCTCACCGCCAAGGCGACGGACGCAGCCCTTGCGCAGCTCGGACTCGGCTGCGCAGACCTCAGCGCAATCTGCGTGACTCACGAGCACACGGATCACATCAAGTGCCTGCATACACTGGTGAAGAGAAGACCCTTCCAGAACGCAGTTTTTGCAAGCGAAGGCACGATGAACAGCATATTAGAGAAGACCTCGGCGATCTCGCAAGACGACTTCGAGGTCATAGGCGCGGGCGACATATTCACGGTTGGCGATATCAAGGTCACGGTGTTCGCCCTCTCGCACGACGCAGCGGAGCCGACGGGATACGCCTTCGAGAGAAACGGCAAGAAGATCGCAATCGTCACGGACACGGGCTGCATGACGGAGGAAATATATGAGACGATAAGCGGTGCAGATGCCCTCGTAATAGAAGCGAACCACGAGGTGAACCTCCTGCTCTACGGCAGATACCCATACCCGCTCAAGCGCAGAATCATGGGCGATGAGGGGCACCTTTCCAACGAGGCATGTGCCGAGGCACTCTGCAGATACCTCAGGGAAATCGATGGCGAGAAGGTGCCGAGCGTGGTGCTCGCGCATCTCAGCTCAGAGAACAACACGCCGCAGCAGGCATATCTAACGGTGAAGAACATACTCGAAGAGAACGACTTTCTCGTGGGTAGGGACCTTCTCATGATTACCGCCCCGAAGTCCGAGCTCGGCGAGGTAATCGAAGTGTAGCGACTAGGGAGAATAGCAAGACATGAACATCCAAGTTATTTGCATAGGCAAACTAAAAGAAAAATATTGGACGGACGCGGTGGCCGAGTACATGAAGAGGCTCGGCAGATATTGCAATATCGAAATCGTAGAGCTGAAAGAGGCGAAGCTTCCAGCGAACGCATCCGAAGCCGACGAAGAGAATGTCAAGATTGAAGAGGGACATTCCATCCTAAGGTCCATCAAGGACGACACATATGTCATCACACTGGAAATCCTCGGCAAGCAGCTGACATCACCGGAACTCGCAGACAAAATCGAAGAACTTTCGCTCACAGGCAGGAGCAATGTAGCCTTCGTGATCGGCGGCAGCCTCGGCCTCAGCGCAGAGGTCAGCAAGCGCGCGGATTACAAGCTTTCCTTCTCGAAGATGACATTCCCTCACCAGATGATGAGGGTGATCCTCCTCGAGCAGATTTACCGCGGCTTCAAGATTATAAGGCACGAAACCTACCACAAATAGCTTAACCCATGAATTTCCACACACCCCAATAATTATGCAAAAACTCGCTAAGAACTCGCCAAGAAATTGACGTTTCGGTGTTATTTTAGCGAAATCGTAGCGTGAGGGTGTGTTTTTTTATTTTTTGAGTGGTATAATTTACTTTGCGAAGAAAAGCAAGCAAATACAAGGGCTTGAGAAAAAAGAATAGAATTTGATTTGTAGAAGTAATGTTTGGCTGGACAGAAAAAAAGACCGCCGAGGATTACTTTTGTTGCTTTTTAGAGCACATGGAGACAAAAATAGGCGGAAAGGAGGTTTTGGCATGATAAATGTTGACGAGCTGGGCGCGCGAATTATCATAGGCTTCGGTGATGGCAAGGTTTTCTTGTCGGAGAGTACGCTGTGGGGCATAATCATTGCGGCGATCATTGCGGTGCTTGGCATCTGGCTCGGACATGGGTTAAAGATTGTGCCGACGACCAAACGGCAACTCATAGCTGAGTTCATCGTCGAGAAGGTTTACAACTATGCGAAGGAGAACCTTGGTAGAGATGCAGAGATCTACGCACCATACATAGGAACGATTTTCCTTTACATATTGATGGGAAGCTCGCTCGGGCTGTTCGGACAGCGACCGATTACGGCGGACGTAAATGTAACGTTTGCGCTCTCGCTTCTGACATTCCTGCTGATTCAAATTGGTGGAATCAGGTTCCTCGGAATCAAAGGGAAGATCAAGCACATGTGCGACCCGTATCCATTCATGTTTCCGCTGAACATCTTGGAGGATTGCACGCTTCCGGTGTCGCTGGGCTTCCGACTTTTCGGAAACATCTTCGGCGGAGTAATCGTCGTCGACCTTTGGATGAATTTGATGGAATGGTTGAGTTCGTTTATTTGCAACATTCCGTTCCTCAGAGCGGTGCTCGTGCTTCCGCTGAACGGCTTTTTCGATATGTTTGAGCCGGTTATTCAAACGTACATATTCGTAACGCTTACCATGGTCTTCTTGGCGAAGGCAATCGCAAGGGGCGATGGCCACTAAGAAAGCTAAGAAGGATGAGCTTGCAATGACAAGCCAATCATTAAATTTAGACCATTAAGATTTTTACAAATTAGGAGGAAAACAAAATGACAGGAATTATAGCAATCGCAGCAGGTATCGCAATGGGATGCGCAGCACTCGGTATCGGCATCGGACAGGGACTCATGGGCTCCAAAGCAATGGAGAGCATGGGCAAGCAGCCAGAAGCAGCGGGAAGCATCAGAACATCCCTCATCATCGCGCTGGCCATCATGGAGACAATCGGCGTATTGACATTCGTAATCGCAATCGTTCTCGCAGGCAAGATCTGATTTGCAGCATTAGTGATATTGGCGGCGATAAAATTTATTGGAGACCGTCAGTAACGAATGCAACAGCAAGCAGAAAGACAATTAAGAAGGTTTTAATATGGAAGTTAAATTATACCAAGGACTGCTAGAGTTCAACTGGAATCTTCTCTTCTCTGCGATAACCGTTTTGGTACTGTACCTGATTCTGAAGCACTTTTTCTTCGAGAAAGTTCACAACTTCATGGAGGCTCGCCAGGCGATGATAGAGGAAAAACTCATCCATGCCGACAACGAGAGCAAGAAGGCGGACGAACTTCTCAAGGAATACAGCCAGACCCTCGCAAACGCCGAGGAGGAAAAGCGCCAGATTATCAAGGACGCCAAGCTTATCGCTGACGAACGTGCAGATACGATAGTTTCCGAAGCAAAGGAAGAAGCTTCGAGGATTATCGCCGACGCACATAAGAAGATTGCAGTCGAAGAAGAAAAGGCGGTTGCGTCACTGAAGAAAGATGTCGCAAAACTCGCTGTACTCACAGCCGAGCAAATCGTCCAGAAGGAACTCAACGAAAACGACAGGCAGGAACTTGTTGACAAAGTTTTGGAGGAGGCGGGAAGCGGTAAATGGCAGAATCAGTAGTAGCACTTACGTACGGAGCTGCCTTGTTTGAGGCTGCTCAGGAGCTCGGCAGAGAAGACGAGTTTTTGCAGGAGCTGGACACGCTCAAAGCCGTCCTAGAGGACGTACCCGGATTCGAGGAGTTTCTCAGGAGCCCCGCAATCACGGGAGAAGAAAAGAAGAAAGTCATTTCTACCACGCTCGAGGGCAAGCTCAGCAGGGAAATGATAAACTTTCTGTTCGTCTTGGTGGACAAAAGCAGAACCTCGCAGATCATGAGGATCCGCCATCAGTACATCGAGCTTTACGACAAGGAACGCGGGCAGGCATATGGCGAAATTTTCAGTGCAGACCCGCTCACGGACGAGCAGCTTACGCGTTTCGAGCAGGAAATGTCCAAGCTTCTCAAGAAAAACATCAAGCTAGAAAATATCGTCGAAAAAGAACTTCTCGGCGGTGTGAAAATACAGGTTGACGGCAAGATGATAGACAAATCTATCAAAGGCGATTTCGACGCGCTTCTCCGCAGCCTGAAAGACAATTAGAAGACTATTAAGGAGGGAGGAGTCCCTATGAATTTGAAACCGGAAGAAATCAGTTCGGTCATAAAAGAGCAAATTAAGAATTACCAGAGCAGATACGAAATTCTGGACTATGGTACGGTTCTTCAGGTCGGCGACGGAATTGCCAGAGTTTACGGACTCAGCCGCTGCATGGAAGGCGAATTGCTTGAGTTCGAGTGCGGCGTATACGGCATGGCGCTCAACCTCGAGGAAGACAACGTCGGCGTCGTAATCCTCGGCTCAGACAGAGACATCAAGGAAGGCGATATCGTTAAACCGACGGGCAAAATCGTAGAAGTTCCAGTAGGCGACGCGATGGTCGGCAGAGTTGTCAACGCGCTCGGCCAGCCGATAGACGGCAAGGGCGAAATCGTCACGAGGGAGACCCGACCAATCGAGTATCCAGCACCTGGCGTTCTCAAGAGAAAGAAAGTAAACGAGCCGCTGCAGACAGGAATCAAGGCGATCGACTCCATGATGCCAATAGGTAAAGGCCAAAGAGAGCTCATCATCGGTGACCGTCAGACAGGTAAGACAGCGATTGCAATCGATACAATCCTCAACCAGAAAGGCAAGGATGTTATCTGTATCTACGTAGCAATCGGCCAGAAGAATTCCACGGTAGCACAGCTTGTGCAGACGCTGGAAGAAAAGGAAGCGATGGACTATTCAATCGTCGTTTCCGCAACAGCGAGCGACGTAGCACCGCTGCAATACATCGCACCATATGCGGGCTGCGCGATTGCAGAATACTTCATGTATCAAGGAAAAGACGTTTTGATCATATACGATGATCTCTCCAAGCACGCAGTTGCTTACAGAGCGATGTCGCTTTTGCTGAGGAGACCACCTGGACGTGAAGCTTACCCAGGCGACGTTTTCTACTTGCATAGCAGACTGCTGGAGAGAGCGGCTCACCTGTGCGACGAGCTCGGAGGCGGCTCCATCACAGCACTGCCAATCATCGAGACGCAGGCAGGCGACGTTTCCGCATACATCCCTACGAATGTAATTTCCATCACAGATGGACAGATTTTCTTGGAAACAGAGCTTTTCTTCACGGGTCAGAGACCAGCTGTAAACGTTGGTATTTCCGTATCCCGTGTAGGCGGCGACGCACAGATCAAGGCGATGAAGCAGGTTTCCAGCAAGCTGAAGTTAGAGCTGGCGCAGTACAGAGAGCTCGCAAGCTTCTCCCAGTTCGGCTCGGATATCGACAAGGAAACGAAAGCAAGACTCGACCACGGGCGCGTCCTCATGGAAGTCCTCAAGCAGGGTCAGTATCACCCGATGGACGTTCAGGACCAGGTTATCAGCCTGTACGCAGCGTCCCACGGCTACATGGAAGACGTTCCTGTCGCTGAGATCAAGAAGTTCGAGACGGATCTTCTGGAGTACATGCACAATCATTATCCAGAAATCGGCGAGGCAATCGAGAAGACAGGAAAGCTCAGTGAGGAGACGGAAGAGCTTCTCATCGCTGGAATTAAGAAGTTCAAGGGAATAGATTAAAGAGGTGACAATATGTCCGAAAATATGCAGGAACTGAAGCGCCGAATGAAGAGCATCGAGAGTACCGAGCATATCACGAACGCAATGCGACTTGTTTCATCCTCGAAGTATAAGAAAGCCAAGTACGCTTTTGATAAGACGAACGAGCAAATCAAGGCGATTTCGCAGACGATGGAGAGAATCATTGCCTCCGCTGAGAAAGCGCTTGAGGAAAGCGAAGACGAGCAGGGCGAAGAGCAGGCGGCTGGTGCAATCGGCACGAGCGCGGCAGGCACGAGCGCGAGCACTGGTACTGGCAAGCGCCTCATCGTAGCAATCGCAGGCAACAAGGGCCTGTGCGGCGGATTCAATGGCAACATGATCAGGAAGACCGTCGAAGTCGCTGAGGAAAAGCCGAAGGAAGACATCGAAATCTACGCGATTGGAAGTAGGTGCGCCGACTATTTTGATAGAAACGGCTACGAAATTGTCGGCAAGTGCAACGAAGCTCCGGAGAAGATTGATTTTGCTGGAGTAAGAGAGATTGCAGCGCCGATTATCGACAAATTCCTCAGCGGTGAGGTTTCCGAAGTTTTGCTCGTGCACACGGCATATGTAAATTCGCTTAGGCAAGAGCCTGTTGTGAAGAAGTTATTGCCGCTCGACTCGAGCGACTTTGATGGTGGCGTCAAGGAACTTGAGCTGACGGAGAGCCCGAAGGAGATTTTGGACTACATGGTCCCGAAGTACTTCGAGCTTGTGCTGCTGGCGGCAATCACGGAGTCTGCGGCCTGCGAGTATGCGGCGCGTCGGACGGCCATGGAGAATGCGACAGACAATGCGAACGAGATGCTGGACAAGCTTTCGCTCACATTCAACAGAGTTAGACAGGCGGCTATCACGAACGAGCTTATCGAGATAGTTTCTGGAGCAGAGTCGCAGAAGTAGAGGAGGTAGCGATATGCAAGAGGGTAAGATTAGCCAAATTATCGGCCCAGTTATAGATATAAAATTTGAAGAGGGGCACATGCCTGAGCTTCTGAATGCGATTGAAATTCAGGACGGCGACAGAAGGATTGTGGCGGAGGTTGCACAGCATATCGGTGATGATGTTGCAAGGTGCGTCGCACTTTCTTCGACGGATGGACTCATTCGCGGCATGAAGGCTGTGGACACGGGTGCTCCAATCTCAGTGCCAGTAGGCAAGGAAGTTCTCGGCAGACTGTTCAACGTAATCGGCGAGACGATTGACGAGAAGGGCCCTGTGGGAACGACACAGACATCGCCGATTCACAAGTCGGCACCGAGCTTCGAGGATCAAAGCACGAAGTCCGAGATTTACGAGACAGGCATCAAGGTTATCGACTTGATCGCGCCATACACCAAGGGCGGCAAGGTCGGTCTGTTCGGTGGTGCTGGCGTAGGCAAGACGGTTCTGATTCAGGAGCTTATCAACAATATAGCAAGAGAGCATGGCGGAATTTCCGTATTCGCGGGCGTCGGCGAGAGAACTCGTGAAGGTAACGACCTTTACAACGAGATGACAGAGTCCGGCGTTATCGAGAAGACGGCCATGGTTTTCGGTCAGATGAACGAGCCGCCTGGAGCAAGAATGAGAGTTGCTCTGACGGGACTTACTATGGCGGAATACTTCCGTGACCAGGAAAACCAAGACGTTTTGCTTTTCATAGACAACATTTTCAGGTTTACGCAGGCAGGCTCCGAGGTATCGGCGCTGCTGGGTCGTATGCCATCAGCCGTAGGTTATCAGCCAACGCTGGCGACTGAGATGGGCGCTCTTCAGGAGCGTATCACATCGACGAAGAACGGCTCGATCACTTCCGTTCAGGCGATTTACGTGCCTGCGGACGACTTGACCGACCCGGCTCCAGCGACGGCGTTTGCCCACCTCGATGCGACGACCGTTCTGAACCGTTCCATCACGGAGCTCGGCATTTATCCTGCCGTTGACCCGCTGGAATCCACGTCCAGAATCCTCGACCCGCTCATCGTAGGTGAGGAACACTACAACGTTGCAAGACAGGTACAGGAAGTTCTTCAGAAGTACAAGGATTTGCAGGATATCATTGCAATCCTCGGTATGGATGAGCTTTCGGAAGACGATAAGCTTACAGTAAACAGAGCAAGAAAGATTCAGAGATTCTTCTCGCAGCCGTTCAGCGTTGCGGAGCAGTTCACTGGAACGCCAGGCAAGTACGTGCCTCTGAAAGAGACGGTTCGCGGCTTCAAGGAAATCCTCGAAGGCAAGTACGATAAGATACCGGAGAATCTTTTCTTGATGGCTGGTTCCATAGACGAGGTTGCGGAAAGATACGAGGCGCAATATGGCAATAAACTCAAGTAAGAAGGCAGGCGCTGAGGGCGAAAACGGCCTGAGGGTTAGACTTCTGTGTCCCGACGAGACTGCGTTCGATGACTATGCGGAGAGCGCAATCATCAAGACTTGCGACGGGTACGAGGGTTTCCTCAAGGACAGAGCTCCATGCGTTAGAATCCTGGCGGACGAAGGCGAAGTGCGCATCAGAAAGGCAGGCGAGGAGTTCAGAACGTTCCAGACAAAGGGCGGATTCGCCCACATGGACGGCACGCTGACGATATACGCCGACGCAGAAGAGCACGAGCCGCTCGAAGCCGAGGAAAATCCAGCAACTGAACAGGCGTAAATGTATCAAAATAACACAAAACAAAGCCTTTGTGCGTGTCAAAACGACACATAACGGAGGCTTTATTTTGAAATAACAAAAACTTAACGAAAACACAAAAAGAAAAGTGTATCAAAAACACACAAAATCCACAAAAATCAACGATAAAAACATGAAAATCTGAGTCCCGCCGGCAGTCAACACGGGGTACTGTGAGCAAAAAGGTAATCATAGAAGAAAAAGTAATGGCGAAATCCGTGCAAAACCGCGGAATTACGCATTTTTTGATGGATGTATTGAAAAGTCGACATCTTGGTACGAAATTTGCTTTAATATAGGGATACAAGGAATGCTTGTGCATGGAAGCAAGCATCCTTGAAGATCGTTTTTAAGAAAGGAAAGGGTATCTATTTATGGATGCAAAATTTTATCAGGGAAACCGTCAAAAGCTTTATGATAGCCTTCCGGACAACACCCTGTTGATCATGTCATCGGGATCTGCAGTTAGAAAGACAGCGGATGAATTTTATCCGTTCTACACTGACAGAAGTTTCCTCTACATGACAGGTATAGAGCAAGAAAAGACAATTTTAATGGTAGAAAAGGAAAATGGAAATGTCAGCGAGACACTTTACATTCTTCCGCCGGATATGCTGGCAGAGCGCTGGACAGGTAAGCGCGTTAAGCCAGAAGAAGTAACTGAAATCTCCGGAATCGAGCAGACTGCATGGATTAGCGACTGGGAAGAGAAAGTTAAGGCACTGATTAGATCAGGTCATTTCGAGAGAGTTGCTATGTATCTGTATAAGCACGACCCAGAAGATCCAGACACGGAGAATCTTAAGATTGCAAAGAAACTCAAGTCATGGTATCCTGGAATTGTACTTACAGACGTTTCAAGACAGATTCGCCGTCAGCGTACAATCAAGCAGCCATGCGAAATCGCAGCAATCAAGGAAGCAGCGAAGATCACGAGAGATGGTATCGTAGCAATGATGAAGGCTTCCAAGCCAGGCATGTACGAATACCAGTATAAGGCAGAGTTCGACTATGCACTCGCACAGCACGGATGCCTTTCGCCTTCTTTCCCGGTAATCATCTCCGCTGGAGATAATAATTTCTGCATTCACTACTATAGCTATAAGGGACAGTCAAAGGATGGCGACATGATCCTCAACGACGTAGGTGCTCAGTACGATCACCTTTTCAATGATGTATCTCGTGGCTGGCCATGCAACGGAAAGTTCTCCGAGAAGCAGCGCCTCCTTTACACTTGCGCATATAACACATCACAGCACATGTTCTCGATTATCAAGCCGGGAATGAAGATGTCGGATGTAGATAAGCTGGCGCGTGAATTTGATTCCAAGCAGCTCGCGGCAATCGGTTTGACAGACGCAATTGAGAACCCTGGCAAGTACATCTGGCACGGTGGCGCTCACCACTTGGGTTGGGACACACACGACTTAGTTGATGTAGACATTATCGAGCCAGGCATGGTATTCTGCGTTGACGTTGGCATTTACTGCGAAGAGTGGGGAATCGGCTTCCGTCTCGAGGATAACTGCCATGTAACAGAAGATGGTTGCGAAAACCTGACAGCAGTTGTTCCGAGAACAATCGAAGACATCGAAGCTATAATGAGTAAATAGGGGACAGAATAGAATGGAACAGTTATTTGCTTATATGCAAAAAGAGCATCTGGACGGCATGTTCATCAGCCGCCCGGTTAATGTAAAGTATGTCAGCCACTACACTGGCGAAGACTCTTGGCTCTTTATTACGGAACAGGAAAAGTTCTTCCTGACAGATCCGCGCTATACCGAACAGGTATCATATGAATGCCCGGATTACACGATTTTGAACTGGAGAGACGATTACGGCTCACTGGGAAAAGCGGTTGAATATGCGGCTAACAAAGTCGGAGCCAAGACAATCGGCTTCGAAGCAACTCACTTGACTGTAGAGCAATATCAGAACCTGCAGAAGGAAGTGAAGGCCGAGTTCGTACCGGCGGACGGAGTCATCGAAGAGTTTAGGTCGATTAAGAAGCCTGAAGAAATCGAGTGCCTGCGCATCTCCTGCGATATCGCATCGAGAGCGTATGAGAAGATCCGCAAGGACATCAGAGTCGGCATCACAGAGAAGGAATTGGCAGCGCGTTTAAGCCTTTACATGGTATTGGAGGGCGCAGATACGCAGCCATATGGTAACATCCTTATTTCTGGCGCAAGGACATCCCTGCTTCACGGAATTCCTTCCCAGAAGCCAATTGAATATGGCGACCTCGTTCTGATGGACTATGGATGCCAATATCACGGATATTTATCCGACATGACGCGTACATTAGTTGTTGGACGCGCGACCCCTAAGCAGAAGGAAGTATATAAACTCGAACAGGAAATGGTCGCAGCGGTCGAGAATTTCTTAAAAGATGGTGTTTCGGCAGCAGACGCGTATTTCGAATCTGCGAAGATTGTCGAAGGCACAGAGTATGCACAGTATTGTTACACAGGAATCGGACACGGAGTCGGCATGTTCGTACATGAGGTTCCGTTCATGAGTCCAGTTTCCAAGAACATCGTGCACACGAACAATGTAATGACGGTAGAACCGGGCATCTACATTCCGGGATGGGGCGGAATCCGTATCGAGGATCAGATTCTCATCACGGACACTGGCAACGTAAATCTTATCAGCGCCACTAAGGAGCTGATTGAGCTTTAATTTCGATTCGTCAGCTTCGGGAGAAAAGATCTTCCGCTATTCAAATCTGGCAGACATTGCTACAATCGACCCAGACAAGACGAACTCCGTTGCAGACACTACCATTTCCTATCACATCTATGATGGTCTGTATCGTAACGTACAGGGTGACGTTCAGCCTGCAACAGCTGAGAGCTACACTGTAAGTGACGATGGTCTCGTTTACACATTCACACTTCGCCAGGATGCAAAGTGGAGTGATGGCGAGCCAGTTACAGCTCAGAACTTTGAGTATGGCTGGAAGAGACTCTGCGATCCAGAAGCAGCTTGCCCTACAAGCTATCTTGGTGCAGTTCTTAAGAACGGTGCTGCAGTAAGCAGCGGCGAAGCTGATCTTGATGAACTCGGTGTAAAGGCTATTGATGAATACACACTTGAAGTTACACTCGAGAACCCAGCTGATTACTTCGTAAGTATGACAAGCATGAGTGCATTCATGCCTGTACGTCAGGACAAGGTTGAGGAATTCGGCGCTGAGTTCGGCGGAAGTGCTGACAAGGCTGTTTACAATGGACCTTTCGTTGTAACTGAATACACAAACGGCAAACTTACAATGGCTAAGAACGAAAACTACTATGCAGCTGATACAATCAAGCTTGACGGAGTAGAAGTTCTGACAGTAGCTGATTCAACAACAGCAGTTTCGATGTTCGATTCTGGCGAACTTGATCTTGCAGAAG
Organism: Anaerovoracaceae bacterium; assembly: GCA_963617285.1. Taxonomy (GTDB): domain Bacteria; phylum Bacillota; class Clostridia; order Peptostreptococcales; family Anaerovoracaceae; genus CAG-238. The sequence continues at coordinate 16,434 of CAVEOR010000007.1, forward strand.
TTCCTACAGAATTAGCAGCAAATTACGAGGGCAAGACTCTGTCCTACTACAGTGGCGCTAACGACTACGCAGCTCTCAACCACAGATGCAAATACCTTGCAAACAAGAACCTCCGCTTAGCTATGAACTATGCAGTAGACCGTGAAGAATACATCCAGTTATCCCACAACGGTTTATATCAGGCTAACCAGAGATACGTTCTTCCACAGGTTCGTGGTGTAGAAGGTGAATACGGTACTGAATATCCATTAGAAGCATTCCCACTTAACGGCGATCAGGATCTTGCTAAGGAATACCTTGACAAGGCATTATCAGAGCTTGGACTTTCCAGCGCATCTGACATCACTCTGAAGCTCGTTGTATCCGACTCCGATGCAGCTAAGAAGGAAGCAGAAGTTGTTGCAAACCAGTGGCAGACTAACCTTGGTATCAACATCGATATCAACATGGTTCCATATGCAACTCGTAACGCTTTGCTCGTTCCTAACAGCGATGAATACGATATCATCATGAGCGGATGGGCTCCAGATTACTCCGACCCATATAGCTACCTTGAACTCTGGTACAGCACTTCTGGCTACAACTACTTGAACTACGATAGCGCAGATTACGACAAGTACATCGACGCTTCCAAGAAGACTAATGGCGCAGAACGTATGGAAAACCTGTTCAACGCAGAGAAGACTCTCCTCGAAGATGGCGCTTTAGTACCACTTCAGTTGAGAGAGGTTCAGTACATGGTTGCTGACAACGTAGAGAACCTCGGTGCATACTTCGTAGGATTGAACTATGACTACATGTATGTAGACATCACAGAATAATAAAAAATCATCCGAGAAAACATAAAAACGTGTTAGACGTATTGAAATAGACACTCGAAGATGAACTAAATGTCTGCGCTTCAGGGCTCTGTGTATTCACAGAGCCCCTGAGGCGCAGTACAATTTGACCGCTGCTTATGGCTTCTGCAGATTGTATGAGCTACAAGCAGCGGTCGAACGCAAACTGCCTTGGGATGTTCCCATACTTAAAGGAGTGAAAATTTATGAAGAAATACATACTGAAGCGGGTGGGAATATCCATTATTACAGTGTTTGTTCTCGTATCCGTAGTATTCTTCTTGGCAAGGCTGATGCCAGGTGGACCATTCAATGATCCGAAGATGTCGGCACAAGCCAAGGAAAACCTCAGCGCATATTACGGTTTCGACAAGCCATTAGCTGAGCAATATTTTACTTATCTGAATAATATGGTTCACGGGAATTTCGGCTATTCGACCAAGTATCCAAGCCGTACCGTTAACGACCTTTTGTCGTCATCCTTCCCATATTCAGCTGACCTCGGTGTTCGTGCTTTGTGTTTTGCAATTTCGTTCGGACTTGTTTTTGGTATTATATCAGCCCTGAACCGAGGGAACGGCATTGACCTATTCTTCGTAATTGTGGCCGTAATTGGAACGAGCGTGCCCGACTTCATCATGGGTGCGCTATTGCAGCATTTCTTCGCGGTTAAGTGGGGATTGCTGCCTATTGCGCAATACTACGGCTTTTCGTATACAATCTTGCCTTCGGTGGCACTGGGCTTCTACACCATGGCTTCCGTTTCGCGTATCATGCGTGCAAGCATGTTGGAAGTTGTCCAGCAAGACTACATCAAGACAGCTCGTTCGAAGGGCCTCTCCAAGTTCCGTGTAACTTGGAAGCATCAGATTAGAAATGCAATCATGCCAGTTGTTACAATCCTTGGACCGACAGTAGCAGCTGTTTTGACAGGTACATTCGTTATCGAGTCCCTGTTCGCAATCCCTGGCATGGGTAAATATTACGTAGAAAGTGTACAGAACAACGACTATTCGCTGATCCTCGGCATGACGGTATTCTATGGCACATTCCTCGTTTTATGTAATATGATAGTTGATATTCTCTACGGAGTAATCGATCCGAGAGTACGTGTCGACGGAAAGTAGGTGACAGCATGGAAGGAAAAAACATAGCTGAAAAATTGCCAAACGATAGCACGATTTCTCGTGATATGTTTACAATGATAGGCAAAAATATTGAAAAAATGGAGTCAATATCTCGCCCAAGCCTGACTTTCTGGCAGGAGGCGTGGAGAAGAATCCGCTCAAACAAAGCAGCATATGTCAGCTTGATTTTGCTGGTGTTGTACGGACTTCTGGCGGTCTTTGCTCCGATGCTCAGCCACTACGGATTTGACCAGCAGGATGCTTACTCTATGAGCCAGAGCTTTTCAGCCGAACACTGGCTGGGAACAGATAGCTTGGGACGGGACCTCTGGGTACGTGTTTGGATGGGAGCACGAGTTTCCCTGACAATCGGTATCGTTGCAGCTTTCATCAACGCTGTAGTTGGCGCAATCCTTGGCGGCTTCTGCGGTTATTATGGCGGCAAGCTTGACATGATTGTTATGCGTATAATCGATGTAATCTACGGCATCCCGCAATTGATCGTATGTATTCTGGTAATGGTAGTGCTCGGCTCTGGCGTTAAGAGCCTGATAATAGCGATGGTTATCGTCGGGTGGACGGGAACATGCCGATTCACCAGAGGCGAGGTTTATCGTCTGAAGGAACAGGATTTCGTACTGGCGGCGCGCGTTATGGGTGAGCCAACATTCAAGATTATCGTGCGTGAGATCATCCCGAACATCATGGGACTTCTGATTACGAACCTGACAATGGCAATTCCTAGCGCTATATTCCAGGAGGCATTCTTGAGTTATATCGGCCTTGGCATTTCGCCTCCACAGGCAAGCTGGGGCGTTCTGGCAAAGGAAGGCGCTCGTATGATGACGGCAGCACCACATATGCTGTACGTACCTGCATTCTTTATTTGCACAACTGTACTCGCACTTAACCAGCTCGGCAATGGTCTGCGTGACGCATTCGACCCGAGACTGAGAGGAACGGAATAGGTAGGAGGAAAAAATGGCTAACAATATATTAGAAATTAAGAATCTGACCTTTTCCTTCCGCACATATGGTGGTGTGGTTAAGTCTGTAAGAGACGTCAGCTTCAATGTTCGCGAGGGTGAAATCCTCGGAATTGTAGGAGAGAGCGGATGCGGCAAGAGTGTTACATCCCAGTGCATCCTGAAGCTCAATCCAGAACCACCTGGATTCTTCGGTGAGGGCTCTTCTATCAAATATAAAGGTGAGGAAATTGTCACTAAGAGCGACCGCGAAATGAGAAAAATTCGTGGCGTGGAGATCGGCTTTATCTCCCAAGACCCTATGACATCGCTCAACCCGACCATGACTATCGGTAAGCAAATCGAGGAGGTTTTCGTAGGTCGTGGCAATAAGATGAGCCGCGCGGAAGTGAAGGAGAAATCCCTGGAAATCCTGCGACTTGTCGGAATCAACGAGCCAGAGCGTCGTTATACGCAGTATCCGCACGAATTATCAGGCGGTATGAAGCAGCGTATCATGATTGCAATTGCATTGGTAGGCAAGCCAAGCATCATCATAGCTGACGAGCCGACAACATCTCTGGACGTAACAATTGAAGCTCAGATTCTAGACCTTCTGAAGGAGCTGCGTGACAAGACGAACGCTTCGATCATCCTCATCACCCATGACCTCGGCGTAATCGCTAAGATGTGCGACCGCGTACTGGTTATGTATGGTGGTAAGGTATCAGAAGAAGGTACGGTTGAAGAGATTTTCTATGAGACAGCACATCCGTACACGGCCGGACTTATCAAGTCCATCGCTACGTTGGATACATCCAAGAATCAGAAGCTGGTACCAATCGACGGAACTCCGCCAGATTTGTTCTCACCTCCAGTAGGTTGTCCGTTCGCACCGCGCTGCGAATTCGCAATGCAGGTTTGCTACGATCATCAGCCAGACTTCTACAGACTTTCGGATGAGCACATTTGCGCTTGCTGGTTACAGCATGAGTATGCACCGAAGGTTGATATCATGAAGGGTCTCACAGAGGCCCAGAAGCAGGAAGTAAGAAAAAATGCTGCCATGTCAGAAGAACGGGAGGGATAACATGACGAAACGAATCGATACAGATACACCAATGTTTCAGGTCACAGATCTCTGCCAGTATTTCAATGTCGGCAGGGGCAAGGTCCTGAAAGCAGTAGACCATGTGAACTTCACTGTTTACAAGGGCGAGACTTTAGGCTTGGTTGGAGAGAGCGGATGCGGTAAGTCCACAACTGGACGTTGCCTCGTTAAGCTCTATGACCCGGCGGCAGGTACAATCGAATATAAGGGTGAAGATATTTTCAAGTATAACCGCGAGCAGGAAAAGACGTTCCGCAAGAACGTGCAGATGATTTTCCAGAACCCGCATTCATCCCTGAATCCGCGTATGACGGTTAAGGATATCATCGGTTACGGCATGAAGCTTCATGGACTGGCAACGGATCAGGACATGGACGAGAAGGTTGAGGCAATCTTGAAGAAGGTTGGTCTGAACCGTGACCATATGTCGCGTTTCCCACATGAGTTCTCAGGTGGACAGAAGCAGAGAATCGGTATCGCTCGTGCGCTTGCAGTTGAGCCGGAGTTCATTATCTGCGACGAGCCAATCTCCGCACTCGACGTTTCCATTCAGGCACAGGTTCTGAACCTGCTGAAGGAACTCCAGGAGGAAATGGGATTAACATACCTGTTCATCGCGCATGACCTCAGCGTTGTTAAGTACATTTCTGACCGTGTTATCGTAATGTATTTAGGCACAATCGTTGAATTTGCTGATTCAGAAGAATTATATGCTAATCCGCTGCATCCGTATACACAGGTACTCCTTTCATCCATTCCGGTTGCGGATCCGAAGCTGGTACGTGAGAAACAGCGTATCATGGTAAAGGGCGAGATTCCAAGCCCAATCAACCCGAAGGACGCTTGCCGTTTCGCGGAAAGATGTCCGTATGCGACGGAAGAGTGCCGCAGCAAACTGCCTGAGCTTAAGGAAGTTACGCCAGGGCACTTTGTAGCATGCCACATGGTAAAGTAGTTCGAATTACGGAACACACACCAAGATAGCAAATCTTATACATAAACATAAGCACGAAAAAGGCGAGGGGAAATCCTCGCCTTTGCTATGTTCAAAATTGAT
>CAVEOR010000008.1:0-19544 GCA_963617285.1 Anaerovoracaceae bacterium
GACGAAATAATCGACGACCCCGACGACCCGAACTACAATCCGAATCCGCCATCAGGCGAATAGCAATATACGAAAGCCCTCCGATAACTCGGAGGGCTTCATTATTATCTGATTGCTATTCGTCCTGGCCGCGCCTGCTCTTGCGGGCTTTTTTGTTCTCGTACATCCTGTAGTCGGCCTTGGAGAACATCGCTGAGAACTTGCTCAGGTCGTCGGAAACCGATAATCCATATGAGAAGCTCAGCGGTATGTCAGGCGGCAGACCGTAGATCGGCTTGTCGTTGAAATCATCGATCTTGTCCATGATTTCATCAATTTCATTCTGCGTCGCATTGTGAATTAAGAGCACGAACTCATCTCCGCCCTGCCTAGATGCAAAGCACTTGTTAGGATCTAAATCTCTCAGCTTATGAGCAACAGTGCGAATGTACTTATCTCCAGCGTTGTGACCGACATTGTCGTTGATGTGCTTGAGATTGTCAACGTCTATCATAACGATTGCGCACAGGTCGTGAGAATCGTCAGACTTAATCAATTCCTGAATCTTCGCATCCATGCCGCGTCTGTTCGCAATGCCAGTCAAGATATCCGTATCGCGCTCCCTCTCGGCTCTCTTAAGCGAAAGAATATTATCCGTCATATCTATGATTACGCCGAACGTGCCTTCGCTGTTCGACTTTTCCTTCAGCTTGACATAATGCTCGTCCTCAGCACTCGTGCGATATATGTAGTCTTTAACATCGAATGGATGAGCTTTGATATCCTCAATCATCTCTTGGAACTTCTTAGAATCCGAAGCGATGAACCTCACTTCCTCCTCCGTGAGAGGCAGAACCGAACTCATAGTCCCCGCAACGGTGACAGTTTCTGAATTCTTAGTATATTGATATGTAGCGATTTTCATGCCCGATGTGCTGAGCGCATAGGAGAGGTTCTCGCTGTTGCTGAGAATCGACTGCACCATGGCATTGATGTGATCCGACAGCTCCTCGAATTCCTCACTTCCCGTCACATCCACGCGTTGGTCGTAATCACCGCGAGTGATTTTTCTGAGTTTTTCGTTAACCTTGTCTATGCTGTCAACAACGAGATTATTGAGGTTTTTCCTGATAGACAAGAACAAAAGCACTGTCGCCAAAACCAGCGCCGCGCCCATCGTCAATATATTGCGTGGCAGACGCGTGTAGACGTTCGAATTAGGGATAGCATATATGATGATGAACCCTTCTTCCTCCATCTCATGGAATACACAAAGCATCCTCTCACCATTTATATTGCAGGTCATGCTCTCTGGGATGTCGCTCAGATCCAGCTCTTGGCCGATAATCCTAGAAATCTTTTGATCCACACAGGACGCATCGCTTGAACCTTCAATCTTGCCCCACTGGTTATCAACCGCATAGTAGAGAATGTTCGGGTTCGCCTGCATCTGTGAGAAAACGTATGAGATCTCGTTCTTTGCGGTCGCCTTGAGGATTTCGTTCGGATTGATACCGATCTGGACGATGTACTCGCCGTTATCCATCCAAAGAGCGGAATATTGCATGGACTTTCCCTCAGCGGTGTTCGGCGTAACTTCCTGCACGAGCTTGAGTCCCTTGGACTTCAGCAAAGGCAGGAAATAGCTCATCTGCGAGCCCGATCCGAAGTTATATCCATAATACTCTGGAACCGTGCCGTAAACGATGGTTCCAGTCTCATCGAAGATGTGAATTTCTTCGATTTCGCAAAGTTCAGCGATTTTCTTAAGTTCGTCGATATCCTTGATTGCCTCGGGATTTTTCTCCAAAATATATGCAACAGCTTCCGCCGACTTGAGAGCGGACGCGCTGTATTCTTTCTCTGTCGCTTCCTTGTCAGCCGCGTTGCTTTCCATGATGCTATCAATCTGCGTGAAACATTCTTCAGCCGTAGTAATAGCACGTTCCTTCTCAGCGCTGATGTCAATGACAACGTAAAAGCACATAATTAAAATAATCAGCACAAAACTCGCAAATCCGAGGTGCTTCCTAATTATGTCCTCCAGCGATAGCGTTGGTAAATCTTCTTTTATTGAGTTTTCTGGATTTTCTACATCGAATGCATTGTTAATCATGCTAGAAAAATCCTCCCAAAATCATTATTAGCACTATTTTAGCACATATTTGTCTAAAAGTCATCAATAATTTAACAAACGCAGGAAATTTTTCAGAAAATTAAATTTCCTTGTTCGGATACCAACGCTTTTTCATGAAGAAATACATGAGCGGTACCGCATACATATACACGGCGAACGGCAGACATCCAACCCCTACTCCGAGGAATGAAAGTGGCACGGAGCAGCCGATGCACCAAGGCACGAGGCACGAGATTAGAATTACCGTGTTCTCCATGTCGATTGCCATCTCCTCATGCGAACCGCCACCCTCGAGATACGACTTCTCCAGCAAATCCGCGCATATCAAAGTCGCTATCGTCTGGTTGCAGAAAACCATAGCCGAGGCGAGGCTCATCACGAACATAACGGCGTATCTGCCGAATCGGCTCGTCATATCGTTCAGCCTTTCCTGCAGACCGTCTATCATGCCTGTTCCGCTGAATATGCCAGAGTAACAGCTCGAAATGATTAGAATTACAACGATTTCGAGCATGGATACGAGTCCACCACCGTTCAGAATTTCTCCGAGGCTCCCCGCCTCCGCCTCATAGCCGAATATGCAAATTTTCAGAACTTCGAGGATAGGCACGCCCTGCACGAACACCGACACCAGTATTCCGCTCACTATGCTCGCGAGCATGGACGTGATAACGTCTACCTTCAGCAGCGGCAAAATCAGCATGAAAACAGCTGGTACGAACGCCCACGGCGACAGGATAAACTCGCTCTCAAATGAAGCGACTAGTTCCTCATCCACGTGGCTAATCGGATTCATGAAAGAAAGCACAGCATATATAATTGTAGTGATAACGAGCGGCACTATCGCCACGCGCATCATCTGCTTGACATTGTCGTAGATCTTTGTTTTGGTAACGCTTGCGACCATATTGGCGCTCGAGGAAACCGGGGATCCTCTGTCCCCAAAATAGACTCCGCTCATTATAACGCCAGCCGTGATGACTGGATTAACTCCACCGCTCCTTGCGAGCGTCATGAAGATGACTCCGACCGTACCCGCCACGCCAAACGACGTTCCGAGAGCATAGCTCAGCAGGCACGAGAGCACGAACGTTATAATAAGGAAAAGATTCGGCGTGATGATTTTCATTCCGTAGTACACGAAAACGGTGATCGTCCCAGAGACACGCCATACTGCTGTGACAAAACCGATTACACACATTACTTCGATAACAATGAGCGAATCCTTACCGCCTTCGATTCCCATCTTCGTCATCGAGCCTATGGAATAGCCGCGGTGTTTACCTACCGCCATGAACGCAAAAAGTCCGACTAACAAAGCGATTATCATAGAGAAATCGAATATGATAGCCGAAACCATTACGATTAGGAATATTGCGAATGCGATTAGTAAGTCCATGCGGGCACCTCAGTATCAGTGAATTAGAATTTCTTGAATGCAGCTACTGCCTCTTCTGGGCTCTCCGCCTTGAAAACAGCCGAGCCAGCGACAGCGATCTCAACGCCTGCCTCAGCAAGCATCTCTATGTTGTCGAGCGTAACGCCCCCGTCAATTTCTATCTCAAATTTATATCCGTTCACACGTTTGAGCTCCGCAAGCTCTCTCACCTTGGAAACAGTGCTTTCGATGAACTTCTGCCCTCCGAAGCCTGGGTTTACAGACATGATGAGAATCAGGTCAACATCACCGAGCACGCACGAAAGCGTGGAAACCGGAGTGGCTGGGTTGATGGAAACGCCTGCCTTGATGCCGCGGGACTTGATGTTCTGAATCGTTCTGTTCAGGTGACGGCAGGCTTCCTGGTGCACCGTGATGAACTCGGTCTGCGGTGTAACGAAGTCTGCGATATAGTCATCAGGATTCTCAATCATAAGGTGCACATCATACGGGAGGCTCGTCTTGCCGTTCAGGCACTTCATCACGGGCGCGCCGAAGCTGATATTCGGCACGAAATGCCCATCCATAACGTCTACGTGGATGTAATCCGCCCCGCCCCTTTCGATTTTCTTGACATCATCGAGCAGATTAGCAAAGTCTGCCGACAAAATTGATGGTGCTAACTTCATGATTTTCTCCTTTAATATTTCTTCCGAGCTTTGATTTCTTCCATATTTGCGACGTAGGAATCGTATCGCCGCTTGTTTATCTTGCCTGCTGATACCGCCTTTCGGATCTCGCAGTCGGGCTCCTTCAGATGTCTGCAGTTGTCGTATCTGCAGCCGCCCGCATACGGTGCGAACTCAGGATAGTACTTCCACAGCTCGTCTTCTTCCGCCTCGAGTATCTCGAAAGACGTGAATCCAGGCGTATCGAATATCTTCGTGTTGTAGTCAGCGTCGAAGATTTCCACGTGGCGCGTCGTGTGCTTGCCGCGATTCGTCTTCTGGCTGATGGCACCCGTCTCCATGTTCGCATGAGGAATGATCGCATTCGTAATCGTCGATTTCCCAACGCCTGACGGACCCGCGAGCGCCGCGCGTTTGCCCGCGAGCATCTTGGTAAGTTCGTCCAGTCCGGTGCCAGTCTTGGCGCTCACCTCGATTACAGGGTAAACAGGCTCGTATATCGCTCTAATCTCTGCAATTTCGGCTTCGCTTGCCAGATCGCACTTGTTGATGCAGATTATCGCCTCAGCCTCATTCATCTCCGCCATGATTAGTAACTTGTCCGTCAACACGAAATTCGGCTTCGGCTTCTGCGGCGTAAACACGACTGCGAATATGTCGACATTCGCAATCGGCGGCCGAATGAAGCAGTTTTTCCGCGGGAGGATTTCCTCAATGACGCCCTTCGCATTTTCCTCGTCAATGATTGAAATCTCAACGTTATCACCAACTGTAAGCGTGATACCGTCTTTCTTGAATATCCCGCGTCCCTTCGCTTCTATCAGGCCCTTTTCAGTTTCGACGTAGTAAAATCCGCCGATTCCTTTTTTTATTAGTCCAAGCATAAATTATTCTTTCGTTTATTTGCTATTCTTCTTCGTCGTCAGTTGCCACCGAATCGTCCGTGAAATCCTCGCTTCCGCTGCCCTCTGGCTGCTCACCCTTGCTGACCTTGTAGCTTACGCTCATGCCTTCCTCGAGCTCTGTGCCCTCTGGATAGCTCTGCCAGAATATGAGATTCTGTGCCGTCGTGCTCGTTTCTTCGTATGTCACGTCGCCGACCTTGAGTCCCAGTGTTTCAACGATTTCACTCGCTTCGTCCGGAGTCTTGCCTATGAGGTTTGGCATGCTAACCTTTTCCTTGCCCTTGCCGTCGCTGACGGTTACGTCGATCTTCGTGCCTCTCTCGGCGCTCGTGCCCTCAGCCACGGACTGTCCGATTATCTGATTCTCCGGCTCCGTGCTCGTCTCTGTCTTCACTATACCGAGTTCGAATCCGAATGACTCGAGATATTCCTGTGCTTCCTTATAGTCCATGCCAATGAGTTTCGGAACTACGCCGTCCTTCTTGCCCTTGCTGACGTAAACGGTGATGAGTTTGCCCGCAGAAACCTTGGAACCTGATGTCGGAATCTGAGATGAAATATATCCTTCTTCTTGGTCAGGGCTGTAAACATCCTCGCCTTTCTCAATTGTCAGGCCTGCTTCCTCAGCGAGCTGCTGTGCTTCTTCGAATGTCTTTCCGACAAAGTCAGGAACCTCGATTTCGTCGTTGTCGCCACCGAACCAGCCGAGCATAGCTCCCAGGCCGATGATTCCAGCGATTACGAGCACCACAATTCCGCCTATAATGAATCCCGTGGAGAGTTTCTGAGCCTTTGCAACGGCCTTGTCGGTCTTTTCCTTCTCTGCTGCCTTCTCGACCTTAGCTCTCTTCTGAAGCTCAGCCTCGTACTCTGCCTTCACAGGGTCAACCGCCGCTGCGGATTCACCTGCAATGTTGAAAGCGCTGTCTCCCATTACCTTCGTGATAAATTCTATATTGTCAAGGGCTTCTATCAGCTCATCCGCAGTCTTGTAGCGGTTCGTCTGATACTTGTCCGTTGCCTTCTGGATGATTTTGTCAAGTTGCGGCGGAATTCCTGAAATTTCTGCGCTCACGGATGGCATCGGGTCGTTTATGTGCATGAGAGCTACGGAAATTGGGTTGTCTCCGTCGAACGGAACCTTGCCCGTAAGCATCTCGTACATTACGATTCCCAGCGAATAGATATCCGAACGCTCGTCGACATATGCGCCTCTTGCCTGCTCAGGCGAGAAATAGTGCACGGAACCCATGACCTTGTCCGTCCCACCGATGATGGTCGAAGCGCTTACAGCCTTTGCGATACCGAAGTCAGCGAGCTTGGCAACTCCAGTGCTCGTGATAAGGATGTTGTGCGGCTTGACATCTCTGTGGACGATTCCGTTCCTATGTGCGAGGCTGAGTGCTGATGCGATCTGTCTCGTGATCTGAATCGCTTCCTTGTACTCGATTCTGCCCTTTTCTTCGATGACCTGGCTGAGCGGCTTGCCGTCCACGAGCTCCATTACGATAAAGTAGATGTTGCCCTCCTGGCCAACGTCGTAAATGCTCACGATATTCGGGTGAGAAAGTCCCGCCGCTGCCTGCGACTCTCTCTTGAAATTTTCGACAAATTGTGCATCCTTCGTAAATTCTGGGCGCAAAATTTTGATCGCTACATATCTATTGAGGAGGCGGCATCTCGCCTTGTAAACCACGGCCATTCCGCCTTCGCCTATTTTCTCGATTAATTCGTATCTTCCTGCTAATAATCTATTGCTCATCGATATCATCCTCCGTTACCTTCAAAGAAATTACAGTTATATTATCCCGTCCGCCGTTACTGTTGGCGCGATTGATTAACTCGCTGCAAACATCGGACATCGATTCGTTTCTCATCAAAATCTCTATCATTTCGTCTTTTTCCACTTCGTCATACAGCCCGTCCGTGCAGATGATGAAAACGTCGTCTTTCATGATTTCCACCTGGAAAAAGTCCGGCTCCACCGTCGACTCCGCTCCGAGCGCCTTCGTTATCATGTTCTTGCGCTCATCCCGCTCGGCCTGCTCCTTCGAGAGAATTCCGGCCTTCACCAGCGTGTTGACATATGTGTGATCCTCGGTGAGCTGCACCAAGTTCCCCTGGCGATAAAGATACGCCCTGCTGTCGCCCACGTTCGTTATGTATGCCTTGTTGTCCAGCGCACAGACGATTACAACCGTCGTCGCCATGCCGCTGTTCGCAGCGTATTTGTGCGACAGGCGGAAAATTTCTTCGTTTGCCGCGTCGAGGCACCCCTGAAGATAGCTGACTATCTCGTATTTGTTCGTCGTGTCTGTATCGGACATCGGATGAGAGTTTATGTACTTCGCGATTTCGTTCACCGCGGTCCTGCTGGCGATTTCGCCTGCATTGCTCCCCCCGACGCCGTCGGCAACAACGTAGACCTTATTTGGAAGCATAACAAAGCACGCGTCTTCGTTATTCGTTCGTCTCAGCCCTTTATCGGACTTAAAACCGACTTGCATAAGTCTTCCTCCCCTTTTTTATATATCGTTTAAGTATATCATAATTAAGAAAAATTTTTAAGCCTGAGATTGCTTATTCGACAAAATTTCTAATTATTCGACATTCTTTCGCATCATTCGACAAATATAAAATCCGTCAGTACCATCGAATGGGAAAAGCTGAAGCTCCTTCTCAGGCTCGAAATCCTCGTTTTCTTGCAAAAATCTCCGGATTTGCTCCTCATTTTCGTGCCTGTCGATGGTGCAGGTGCTGTATACGAGCTTACCGCCTGGCTTCACGTATCTTGCGGCATTCGAAAGTATCCTCGCTTGAATTTCTATGAGCTCGGCGAGGTCGCATAAGCCTTTGTATTCTTGCTTGTATTTGATCTCGGGCTTGCGCGCGATGACGCCCAGGCCTGAGCAAGGAACGTCGCAGATGACCCTGTCGGCCCTCCCGAAGAACTCCGTCATTTCCTCAGTGCTGTCGTGGCGTCTCGTCTTGATGATGCTGACGCCCAGACGCTGGGCCTGCTTCTCAATGAGCTCAAGCTTATGCTCATAGATGTCGCAGGCGATGATCTCGCCCTCGTTCTTCATGAGCTCGGCCGTTGCGAGGCTCTTGCCGCCTGGCGCCGCACAAACGTCTATGACGAGGTCGCCAGGCTCTGCCAACGTGAAGTCAGATGCCATAATCGAGGCTACATCCTGCACGGAGAAAAGCCCCTGCTTATATTCCTCGGTCTCGAGGAGTCTGGAGCCGCTTACGAGCAGCCCTCTGTCTGTCTTGTTCTCTGCGTCAACCTTGAAACCCTGTGATTCCAAGCGCTCCTGCAGGCTGTCCGTATCTATCTTCAGCCAGTTCACCCTGATGGCAAGCTTCGGAGTTTCGTTCGCTGATGCGAGGATTCTCTCCGTCTTCTCATAGCCATATGTGTCGAGCCACAGCTTCACAATCCACTCGCTGATTGAATAGCGGATTGCAAGATACCTGGCTGGATTGCCACTGAATTCGGAATTCGCCGTCTCTGCCGATCCTGCATCTGGCAGCTCCAGCTGCTCGCGGTTCTTGAGAAATCCGCGCAAAACGCCATTTATGAACCGCTCGCGGCCTCTTGCGAGGCTCTTAGCCATGTTCACAGTCTCGCTGACCGCAGCGTACTCCGGAACGGAATCCATGTATATGATCTGATAAAGCCCCATTCTGAGCAACGTGAGATCCTGTTTCTTCGTCTTCCTCGTGCCATTTTTGATGAGCTTATCTAGGTAATAATCGAGAAGAATTTTGTTCTTCAGCACGCCGTAGACTATCTCTCTGACGAACGACTCTTTGTCTGGAGAATTTTTCTTGATGAAGGCATTCGTCGCGATGTTGGAATACGAGTCGTTTTTCTCGATATCCAGGAGAATGTCATAGGCGGTTTTCCTGTTAATATCCATTAACGCCGTCCTCTGATTGCAAGCATTCTGAGGAGGTTACCGATTGCAACCGCAAGTGCCGCAACGTATGTGAGAGCCGCTGCCCTCAGAACCTTCCTTGCGCCAACTTCCTCGTCATCGTATATGATCGAAAGTTCTCTCATTTGCTGGAGTGCACGCCTGCTCGCGTTAAACTCGACTGGGAGCGTCACCGTGTGGAAGAGGATAACGATAAGCATCATGATGATACCGATGTTGAAAATCGTGTCACCAATGAATGAAGCGTTGCCAGCGCCCAGGAGAACTACTCCGAGGATAACCAAAATCCAGCTTGCGTTCGACGCGAAATTCGTGATTGGAACGAGGCTGCCTCTGACCTTAACCGGAATATAGCCCGTCGCATGTTGAATCGCGTGTCCCGCCTCATGGCAAGCTACACCGATTGCGGCAACCGAGTTAACGCCGTATACCGTTTCCGAAAGCCTGAGAACATCCTGTCTCGGATCGTAATGGTCTGTAAGGCTGCCAGAAGTCGGCTCGATTCTCACGCCCTGCAAGCCGTTGGCATCTAAGACGATTCTCGCCGCCTCGGCACCCGTCAAATTTCTGTTGTTTCTGACCTTGGAATATTTGTTAAAGTTCGATTTTACTCTCATCTGCGCATAGAATGTGAAAATCAATGCTGGAATGAGCAAAATCTGCGATAAATAATACGAATCGAATCCGTAGTACATGTGTGTTCCTCCCTTGTTTTCTATTTCAAAATAATCCCTGTTTCTATCTTATTGCCCTTTAGATACTCGGACACTGCGACCCGCTTCTTGCCCGGCACCTGGATCTCGGTAACCATGAGCGAGCCCTTCCCGCAAGCGATCTTGATCCCAGCTGGGCTCGCCTCGAGAATCGTGCCAGGTGCCGCCTGGGTATCTCCCGCCAGCGGCTCGGCCCTCCAAAGCTTCAGCACCAGCCCTTCGTAATCGCAGAACGCGCCAGGCCATGGGTCGAATCCCCTGATCAACCGCTCGATTTCCGCAGGCTCCTTGCTGAAGTCGATCTTTCCTTCTTGCTTGAATATCATCTTCGCATAGCTCGACTTGCTGTCATCCTGCGGCTCTGGCTTTACCTCGCCTCTCTCAATCATCGGAAGCGTTCTGAGAAGAAGTCCGCTTCCTATCTCCGCCAGCTTATCGTGAAGCTCGCTGTAGTTCATATTGCCGATTTTCACGGCTTCCCTCGTGAGCATGTCACCAGTGTCGAGGCCTTCTGCCATCTGCATGATGGTAACGCCCGTCTCCTCGTTGCCCTCGAGGATTGCCCTCTGAATCGGTGCGGCACCTCTGAGCCACGGAAGCAGCGAAGCGTGAACGTTCACGCAGCCGTATTTCGGAAGCGTGAGAATCTCCTTCGGAATAATCTGGCCGTACGCAACAACTACTATGATATCAGGCGCATATTCCGAAAGCTGCGCGAGAAATTCCTCATTCCCGCGAACTCGCTCCGGCTGAAGCACCGTGATTCCGTGCTCGAGCGCCAGTTCCTTGACCGGAGTGTATTGAATTTTCTTGCCGCGGTTCTTGGCTTTGTCGGGCTGAGTTACGACCAGTCCAACCTCGTGCTCCGAGCCGAGAAGCCCAGCCAGCACGGTCACCGCAAACTCCGGCGTCCCCATAAATGCTATTTTCATTATTAGTCCTCGTAATCTTCCTCAGAAGCGTCGCGAATATTAGTCGCTTTGTCGATATACAAAATTCCGTCGAGATGGTCGTTCTCATGGCACATTACGCGCGCATCGAAATCGTGGAATTCGTAAACCTTTCTCTCGCCGTCGAGGTCAGTCGCCTCAATCTTGATATAGTCTGGGCGAATAACAGTTCCGATTTTGCCAGGAACGCTGAGGCAACCCTCGTCGCCTTCCTGCTCGCCGCTCTGCTCCAAGATAACTGGATTTATCATGTAATAAACCCTGTCTGGCTCAGGCTCTGCGACGAACATCCTGCGCATTACGCCCACCTGCGGACCAGCGATTCCAACGCCACATTCCTGACGCATGGTCTCGAGCATGTCCTCCATCGTCATCTTGATTCTATCTGTAATCTCGGTGACTTCCTTGCATTTCTTTCTCAGTATTTCGTCACCTTCGCATACTACATTTCTAAGTGCCATGTTTTTCTCCTTCCAAGTGCAATGATTATCGTAAATTCTAAGTCAAGCTGTACGGGTTAACGTCCACGGTGATGTTGACAGGCGCCTTCTCGTCCACGAGTTTCCGCGCGAAATCCTCCAGATAATACATGTAGCGATTTCGCTCGCTCGCGCCGTGCCCCTGCTCATTCCGCGGGCATTTGACTATAATATAATGCCGAAAACTGTTCTTCCCCTTGAAGCCCGTCGAAAGCTTCGGCGAGAGAACGTTTTTCTCGGACTCATTTCCGTATGTCGCACGCAAGGCATTCTTCATGTACGCCTCGCATCTCGCAGCCGCCCCCGCCGCAAGCTCCTCGCTGTCTGCGGTGAAGTTAACTACTATTATATCACCAAATGGCGGATATTTCATCAAAGTTCTCGCTTTAATTTCCTCTTTGAAGAAATTTTCATATTTATTTTCCTTCGCGAACTGGAACGTGTAATTCTCAGGCTCGTAAGTCTGCACGATTACGCGGCCCTGCTTGCCGCCTCGCCCTGCTCGTCCAGCCGCCTGCGTTATGAGCTGGAACGTCCTCTCCGTCGAGCGGTAATCGGGAATGTTCAGCGTGACATCAGCCGCGATGATTCCCACAACTCCAACGTTCTCGAAGTCGAGGCCCTTCGCCACGAGCTGCGTCCCGACGAGGATGTCGGTCTTTTTCTTCGCAAAATCGGACAAAATCCTATCCATCTCCGAGCGCTTCTTTACCGTGTCGAGGTCGAGCCTATCGGTTTTCGCATCTGGGAAATGCTCTTGAACCGCCTCGATTACCTGCTCTGTGCCGATTCCGAAATGCTTGAGATACTTGCTCCCGCACTCTGGGCACTTGCTCGGCAGCGGATACTTCCGCCCGCAATAGTGGCAGATGAGCGCGTTCTCGGCCTTGTGATACACTAGGGAAAGCTCGCACTCTGGGCATTTCATTACCTTGCCGCACTCCCTGCACGAGACGAAGTTCGAATAGCCGCGCCTGTTCTGCATGAGGATGATTTGCTCGCCCTCCGCCAGCGCTTCGGTCATGGCATCGAAAAGCGGCGCGCTGAATATCGACGTGTTCCCGCGCCTGAGTTCCTTCCGCATGTCGCAAATCTCGATCTTCGGAAGCGGTGTTTTGTTATATCTTTCCTTGAGCGTGATTAGACTGTAGATGCCTTCCTTGCATCTTTCGTATGACGTGACGGACGGCGTTGCGCTGCCGAGCACGAGAACTCCTCCGCTCGTTTTGAGGCGCTTGAGTGCAACCTCCGCCGTGTCGTATTTCGGCGTCATATCGGACTTGTAGCTCGCCTCGTGCTCCTCGTCCATGACGATAATTCCAATGTTTTCGGCTGGTGCGAATACGCCCATTCTGGCGCCTATGACGATTCTCGCCTCGCCCCGCCTGATTCTCTGCCACTCGTCGTAGCGCTCGCGCTGCGTGAGCTTGCTGTGCATGATTGCGATTTTCTCGCGCCCGAACCTCGAAGCGAATCTCTCTATAATCTGCTTGGTCAGCGAAATCTCTGGAACGAGCACGATTGCCGTCTTGCCACCGTCCACGCACGCTGCCACAGCCTCCATATACACCTGCGTCTTGCCGCTCGACGTAACGCCGTGCACGAGGAAATTTTCCTGCCTGCCATCTTTTATCGCCGAACAAATTTGATTAACTGCGACAGATTGCTCGGATGTGAGCGTTTTCGGAACGTATGGGCTGATTTCGAGGTTCTTATATGGCTGCTTTTCCTTGCCCTCGGCCGCTGGCTTTCCTGGCGCGAGGAAGCAATTTATCGCATCAGAATAAGTGACGGCATATCTCTGCTTCATCCAAGCCGCCGTCTTGATTATCTCTTCGTTTAGACAGGAAAACTCGTCGATTCCAGCGATCGCCTTCAGCTTCTCATCTGGCAAATCGCAAGCATCAGACAGCCCGAACACGAATCCGCGCTTCTGCTTGTTACCCTTGCCGAAGGGTATGAAAACGCAATCTCCAACGTGCACGTCGAGATCTCCCGTCAGATATGTGAAAAACATATCCGTATGTTTGCTTTTGTTCTCTACTACAATGTTAGCATATTTCATATTTAGCATCATATCTCATGTTTTACATTTTTATATAGGTCTATAAAAGCAAGCACGCCGAACCCACTTCCGCGAGCGTGAGGCGGTATGTCCGCACGACTCGCAGAAACAGATTCGGCATTACGTTTCAAAATATTTAGTGTGTATATTACAGCAGATAGATGTGGTTCTCTGCGCACTTATCGATCATTTCCTGTGGCCATACGGAAGCCTGAACCTCGCCGATATGAGCCTTTCTCAGGAAGAACATGCAGAGTCTGCTCTGGCCG
Source organism: Anaerovoracaceae bacterium (assembly GCA_963617285.1). Lineage (GTDB taxonomy): Bacteria > Bacillota > Clostridia > Peptostreptococcales > Anaerovoracaceae > CAG-238. The sequence goes on from CAVEOR010000008.1 coordinate 13,509, forward strand.
ATACCGCCGCCAATCGTGTACGGAAGCTCGTCGTTTAAGATAGCCTTCTGGAACGAAAGCTCTGCTCTCTCAGGGCAACCGGCAATCTCAAGCTGTCTTCTCATCGCATCTGCGTCAACACGGATGCCCATGGACGAAATCTCGAAGGATCTGTCGAGAACCTCGTTCCAAAGGATGATGTCGCCGTTCAGCTCCCAATCGTCGTAGTCTGGGGATCTGCCATCGTGCTTCTTGCCTGACTTAAGCGCTCCACCGATCTTCATGATGAATACGGCGCCGTGCTCCTTCGTGATTGCGTCTTCCCTCTCCTTCGGGGTCTTGTCCGGATACATGTCCTCGAGCTCCTGAGTCGTGATGAAGAAAATCTCGTTAGGAATCTCTGTCTGAATGTCTCTATAAAGTCTGTTTACATAGTCGCCGAGGTTCTTGATAGCGTTGTAAATCGTAGTAACCGTTTCCCTCAGGTATTCCTCAGTTCTGTCTTCCTTTCTGATGACCTTTTCCCAGTCCCACTGGTCAACGTAAACCGAGTGCAGGTTGTCGAGATCCTCGTCGCGGCGAATAGCGTTCATGTCCGTGTAAATGCCGTGACCCGGCTCGATTCCGTACTTGCCGAGCGCCATTCTCTTCCACTTTGCGAGAGACTGAACGACCTCAACTTCGAGTTCGTCGATATCCTTGAGTGTGAAGCTTACGCGTCTCTCAACGCCGTTCAAGTTGTCGTTAAGTCCTGTCTTCGGATCGACGAACAGCGGTGCCGAAACGCGGCGAAGTTGCAATCCATATGCTAATTCCTGCTGGAAAAAGTCTTTGATTTTCTTGATGGCCCTTTGGCTCTCCATTAGGTCGATTGGTGACTCATAGTCCTTTGGTAAAATAAGTGGTAACATTTTTTATCTCCTTCTATTGAATGAATTTTGTCTAATTTAATACCATTTCGAGTATTCGCACCCGCAATAGTTCTGGCGGTAAAGCCCGTATTCCTTCGAAAGCTCGATACTACGCTTGAATCCGTCTTTTTTCTTGAAGTCAACGTCGAGAAATTCCAGGCCGTACATTCCCGCAAGCTCCTTGCCAATGGCAGAAATCAGCGGATAATTCTTGTGCGGGCTCACTGTCAGCGTCGTGCCGAAAATCGGGTTTCCCGTCTTCAGCGCCACCTGCGCGGTTCTCTCCATGCGAAGTCGGAAGCATTCCGTGCAGCGCGCGCCGCCCTCCGGCTCATTGCTGTAGCCAGAGCAAACCTCGTAGAAGTCCTCTGGCAAATACTCCCCCTCTATCAGCAAAACCTTGTCTTCGTCGGAAACGCTTTGGTTGAATTCGGTTATGAACTTGATCTGCGCTGCCTTGCGCTTCTCGTACTCTTCCGCATCCGTGATGTTCGGATTGTAGAAAAACACGCTGATTTTGTAATCCGGCAAGAGCCTCTCAATGCAAGCCGTACTGCAAGGTCCGCAGCACGAGTGCAGGAGCACATGCTTCTTCTCGACCTTCGTCTGCTTCTCCAGCGGATCTATCGGACAAAATTCACTGCACGCATCATTCTTCATATCGAGTTGCATCCTTTTCGCGCCTCCTTTCTTGACAAAATAGTGTTTTTATAATATAACATTAAATTATAGCACAAAATATTCCATTGTAAAGAGGAAATTTATGAAAAATAACAAAAATTGCGAAAAAATACCGTGCTTTTTTGGTGATAAACGATATAATTCGCTCAGTGGCTACCTCAAGCGCGAGTTCGGCGAGAAAACGATCAAACTCGCAATAGATGGCGGTTTCACCTGTCCGAACCGCGACGGCTCCAAGGGTGTCGGCGGCTGCACGTTCTGCTCAGACAGCGGCTCCGGCGAATTTGCCTCGGACATAGACGACCAAATTCGCCTTCTGTCCGACAAATGGCCAAATGCTCTATACCTCGCCTACTTCCAGAACCACACGAACACATATGCACCCGTCTCTGAACTCCGCGAGAAATACGCGAAAGCCCTTGCAAATCCGAAGATTCGTGGTCTCGTAATCGGCACGCGTCCAGACTGCCTCTCTCCTGAAGTGCTCGACCTTCTCGAAGAGATTAACCAGACGCATTTTCTGTGGGTCGAGCTCGGCCTTCAGACCATCCACGAGGAGACCGCGCGCGCGATAAACCGCTGCTATGATCTCAGCGTGTTCGACGAAGCGATGGCGGCTCTCTCTGCTCGCGGTATCAAGACCGTTGTCCATCTCATCCTCGGGCTCCCTGGTGAGAGCCGCGACATGATGCTCGATTCCGTGCGCTACGTTGCAAACATCCCGAATCTCTTCGGCATGAAGCTCCACCTTCTCAACATTGTGAAAGGCTCGCAGATGGAATATCTCTACCCTGACTACCAGCCTTTTTCGTGTATTGAGGAATATGTCAACTTGGTATGCGATTGTCTCGAAATCATCCCGCCAGAGGTTACGATTCACCGTCTGACCGGCGATGCGCCGCGTTCGATTCTCATCAATCCGCCTTGGAGTTTCAATAAGCGGACGATTCTAAACGGAATCGATGAGCGATTGAATTTGCTCGATACTTGGCAAGGAAAAAAGCTACCACTTTGATGTCTTCACTTGAATCTTCGTGAACGGCGTGTATATCGTCTTTCCTTGGACTTTGCGCACGCCGCGAACCTTATACCAATATTTCGTGTTTGATTTCAGGTTCTTCGTGTTCACATAGTAGCAATAGTCGGGGCTCGACGATGTGAAAATCTTCGTATATCCCGATGATTTCTTATTCGAGCGCCAAATCTGATAATAGTCTACAGCATAGCCAGATTTGGATTTTTTCCATGTGAGCTTAACCTTTTTCTTGCTTGTAGTGTATGCAAGGTTGATTATGCTCGTCTTGGCAAGCCCTGCTGTGTATTTATCTATAATCGCCTGCTTTTCTTCTTCTTTATCTTTCTCTACCTTCTCCTCTTCCTGAGTATCAGTGTTATCCGTCGACGTGCTAGAGTCTGATGGCTTCTGGCAGGCCGTCGCTGGCATGTTCTCGTACACCGGGATGATGAAGGTAATCGCAGAATCGAGAACTGCGCTATAGGCGTTCTTCAGCTGAGAAGCCTCGCTCGCCGCACCCTGAACGTTCGTCATGTACTGACCAATCGCAACGTTCGACGCGCCGTTCATAACGTTCCACTTCTTAAAATAAAGCGTGTTCTTATTGTTCTGGACGTAGTTTGCGCTGTAGAACTCCGCGCCTCCTTCTATGGACTTGCGAATCGTGTTCCAAGGTCTCGCGTATGAGCCTTCCTGTGACGCATACCAAAGTCCCCTCTCAACCGCCGTCATGGAGCTAGTCGCGTAAGCTGCGATATTGAAATAGTTATAATATCCTTCGTAACCTGAAACCGTGCCCGAGATGCACTGGCCAACGCCTCTGCTGCCCTGCTCGACGATAATCATAGATGCGAGCACATAAGGATTGACATTTGCCTTCACACCAGCGTCCATGAGAACGCTCGCATACGTTGCGCTCGGCTCGTCGGCAAGCGTGGAATTCATGAATGTTCCAGCGAGCATTGTCGTAAGCCCTGCCTCGTTCTGCGTGTTAGAGTCATATTCATGCGTGAGGAACTGGAAAATTCCTGTTCCGGAATCGTTGAGGAAGTTCCTCGGATCTACGTAATATTTGATAATGTCTGTGGATGCTGCGACCCAGCCGCCGCTATCGAAACTCGTGTATTTGCCTGTCTCTGAGTTATAAGCGCCCTTCGCCTTGGATTTCCAAGAATCAGGGGAGCTGGATGCTACGAGCGTCTTGCCGAGGGTGCCTTCTTTCTTGATTACGTCGTCCCAAAGAAGGCCAGTCTGCGCTGCCCTGAAAACCCAGTTCGGATGCTTTGCGTGCAGCGCCCTGAGATAGTCCTTGTAACTCTCTGGGAAGCCCTCGCCAGTAAGGCTCGCCTCGAAATCCGAATCATATGTGTATGTCGTGCTCTGACCCGTGGTCTCGGAAATGTACGTCGCGGACGAATAACCCGTGCCGCTTCCGCCAACGCCGCTATAGCTGATGTAATACCACTTGCTACCGTTGGCATCCGTCGCATCCGAGAGAATTCTCACTTCCTCGCCGTCCACAACATAGCCGACCGAAGCATAAGAAGTCCCTGGACCGCTCCTAACAAAAAGCGAGCTGGCATTAACCGTGCCCGTCCGCTCCGTCTCAGCTGCAGACGCAAAGTCCGTCCCGATTGCGAGCGAGCTCATTACGAGCGTGATGCACAGGAGAAAACTCAATGCCGCAGCCGATATTCTGTTTCCCTTAAATTTAGATAATCCCATTATTTTTCCTTATAAAAATCCGAAATTAGATTGAAATTCGCCTTCAAATTTAGCTTTCGCAAACCAGCGCCTATTTGCTCGGGCCGAGCCTACCGTCGTTGTAATGCTTGCGGCAGAGCGAAACGTATAGATCATTGCCGCCGACCATAATCTGCTGGCCTTGCTTTACGAACTGGCCATCCACGATTCTGGCAACCATGGTCGCCTTGCGTCCGCACCAGCAAATCGTCTTGATTTCCTCAATCTTATCTGCGTAGATGAGCATGTAATACGAGCCCTCGAACAGCTCGTTTCTGAAGTCGTTCTTCAGCCCGTATGCGAGCACCGGCACATCGAAACTATCGACGATTTCAACTAGTTCCTGCACATGGTGCTTCTTCAGGAATTGGCATTCGTCCAGTAGCACGCAATCGATTTTGTGCTTCTCATTTTCTCTCATGAAAAGTTCGAGGATGTTCGTCTCATCTGTCACGACCATCGCCTCTCTCTGAACTCCGATTCTGGAAGTGATTACGCCCGTGCCGTATCTATTGTCAGTCGACGGAATCAGCGTCATTACATGCTTGCCGCGCTCTTCGTAATTGTATGCGACCTTGATTAGTTCAATCGACTTGCCAGCGTTCATCGTGCTGTATCTATAATATAACTGTGCCATTGGATGCTCCTTTCTAACTTCCCTTCAATTTTACCATAAGCAGGGCAAATTGTCCACAAGAAAGCACCCCAAATTTCCATTTCATAAATTCGGAAAAAGTATTTGCCCGCTCGCTATCATCTGTGTTAAAATGGAAGAAACATAAGCAGTCTCAGAGAAAATTATGGAGGAATGCTCAATGGAACATAACAAGAAAAGCATGCAGGAGCGAATTGCTATAATCGGTCTGGTCATCGTAGGCGTATGCTGGGGACTCGGATTCCTCGGGCTTCGCTACACCGACGGTCTTCCGACCATGTACATACAGTCAATAAGATTTACGGTCGCGACGATCGGCCTGGCTATCGTGTTCTGGAAGCACCTCAAATTCATAAATCTTGAGCTCCTCAAGGATGCGTTTTTCATAGGTTTTCTGATGTTCGGTTGCTATGTCTGCGCGACGCTCGGCACCAAGTACACGACATCAGCGCACACGGCATTCTTCTCCACGCTCGGAGTAATCTGCGTGCCGATCATCAACTTCGTATTCTTCCGCATCAAGCTCCGGAAAAAATCCTTCGTCTGCGTCATTCTCTGCGTAATCGGCATTTACCTGCTCTCCATGACCGGTGATGCCGCGCTCGGTTTCAATATCGGAGACGCAATCTGCCTCGGCGCAGCCTTCTTCGGCGCCGGTCAAATCGTAGCAATCGAGCACATCGCCAAGGATCACGACGTATATGCACTCACGATAGTCGAACTCGCAGTCATCGCAGTGCTCGGAACCATCGGAATATTCGTATTCGGTGAAGAGGTGCCTGCATCACTCACGACCAAGGAACTCGTTACACTCATCATCCTCGGTCTCGTTTGCTCAGCCCTCTGCTTCATCTTGCAGACCTGGGCGCAGCAGCACGTCAGCGCGCAGCGCGTCTGCCTCATCCTGACGCTCGAACCGGCAATTGGCGGTATCTCCTCCGTTCTGATACTTCACGAAGTCCTCGGAGCAGGCGGGCTAGTTGGTGCCATCTGCATCCTCGCCGGCATCATAATCTCCGAAAGCTCCATCGGCGAGCCCAAGCAACCCCCAA
>CAVEOR010000009.1:0-19342 GCA_963617285.1 Anaerovoracaceae bacterium
CTGATGGCGGATTCGGATTGTAGTTCGGGTCGTCGGGGTCGTCGATTATTTCGTCGTCGCCCTCGTCGTCCGTCGCTGGTTCATCAGGATTATCAACATCGTCAGGCTCAGTTATGTAAATCGGGTCGATAGGGTAGGTCTCAGTGTCGACATTATGCATGTTGCAATAGTACAGTGGAACTGGGTTACCATCCTCGTCCGTCGCTTCGCCTTCGTAGTATTTAATCTTGGTTGTGTTCGGACAATCTGGAGTTGCGAGATATCCGCTGTCTATGCATATCTTCGACTTTATCTGCTTAACCGCGCCCTTCGTTGGCTGTGTGCCGTCTGTGAAGTACTCGGTGCGAGTTTTCTCCGTCGAATCTGTTGGCAACTGACCAGTCTCAGCGTCTACCTTAACGGACACTACGTTGCTCGGTCTGGATGAATAGCTTCCGCCTCGAGCACCATTGACCTGAGCCATTATCCTGCCCCAGAGGGTTGCTGCCTTCGGGGACATGGACGAAAGCTTGATGTTTACGTCGTTACCAATCCAAATGGATGCGGAGTAGTTCGCTGTGAACCCGTCGAACCAAATATCGTAACTATCTGATGTGGTACCAGTCTTACCGCCGACGCTCTCGCCAGAAATCGCTGCATAGTAGCCGATACCATCGGATACAACGCTCTGGAGGATGTCTCTCATAATCCATGCAACTCCGGAATCGAGGACTTCTGTTTCCTTGACTGTCGGCTCAAGTAGAACGTCGCCTGCTTTGTTCGTAACCTTCGTGTAGCAAGTATAGCTCTTGTGTACGCCGTTGTTTACGAATGTCGTGTATGCACTTGCCATCTCAAGCGTTGTAGCGCCCTTGGTCAGACCGCCCATGCCGAGTGCTGCGAGGTTCAGGTCGTTCACATCACCCTTGGAAACGAGGGTAGTGAGCCCGAAACGCTCTGCCAAATCGAATGAGTAGTCAACGCCGACCTGCGAGAGGATCTTGACTGCACAGACGTTGATGGACTGCTGCAGTGCCTTACGGAACGATACGTCGCCGAGGTAGGAGTTGTACGAGTTCTTCGGCCAAACCCTGCCGTTTATCGTCGTCGGTTCGTCGACTACGATTGAGGATGCTGTGATGTAATCGCCCCAAAGCTCCGTTCCTTGCTCGTCGATACCGTTGTCAACGAGAGGGAAGGTCTCGCCGTTCGCTGCACAGTCGTAACTCTTCTGGAGTGCCGCCGAGTAAACCGCGAGTGGCTTGATTGAGGAACCTGGCTGTCTCGGTGCAGTCGCTCTGTTGTAGAGCATTCTGCCTGTGGTCTTGCGGCCACCGATCATTGCCTTTACTTGACCTGTTTTGTTGTCGATTATTGTCATAGCTGCTTGCGGCTGGATGACCTTCTGTCTGAGACTGTAGTCCGTCGTCTTGAGCTTCTTGCCGTCCTGAACGAAGAAGTCTGGGTAGTCTTCGAAGAACTGCGCGCTTACTACGAGGTTGCCATCGCCATCTTTGCTCTTGTATTCCTGCGGGATATTGATATAGCCGCCGGAAATGGAGTAGAGCTTGCCGTTTTCTATCTTGTACATGTTCTTGAACTCGACGCTGTAATCCGTCGTGCCTTGAACGGTCGTGTCGTAAATTGCGAGGCGCTTGCCTGCGTATATCGTCAGCGAGCCGTCGTCGTTCCACTTGTATTCGCTCTTTCTCAGCTTGAACGAGCCGTCTTTGCTGATGTAGTTCGAGTATTTGTACAGAAGGACGCCGCTTCCGTTGGAGTTCAGAATATTGCCTTTGCTGTCCGTGCTGTAGCCGACTGGGTCAGGGAAGTTCGCGTCGTTCTTGAATTCCTTCTCTACGACTGACTGTGCTTGCGAGTCCATGGTCGTGTAAATCTCAATGCCGCCTTTGTAGACGAGATTGTAAGCTTTCTCGTAATCGTAGCCGTATTCATCCTGAAGGTCGTTGATAACCTCGGTGATTACGTAGTCCGCAAAGTAGTTCGAAACCTCGTTTAGTGCGTCGACGTTCGGATTAACCATGTCCTTGATTTCTATCTCTTTTGCTTCCTCATATTCCTCATCTGAGATGTAGCCTTGCTCGTGCATGAGGGCGAGGCATGTCTTGATACGGTCTGATGCCGCATTATTCCACACATAAGCGTAGTCGCCGACGATTTTGATGATGTTATCCATATCCTCGGTAACTTCGCTCGCAGAAATAGTCTGAACGAGCTTATATGCGGAAGGGGCCTGTGGCATTGCCGCAAGCGCTGCAGCCTCTGCAATCGTGACATCTTCGATATCCTTGGAGAAATACGCTTGTGCCGCTGTCTGCACACCGTAACCGCAGCCGAAGTTTACCGTGTTGAGGTAAGCCTCGAGAATCTCGCTTTTGCTGAGCTTTTCCTCGATGATTACTGCGTAATATGCCTCAGTTATCTTACGGCTGAGCGTTCGCTCCGACATCTCGTCCGACAGATAAAGGTTTCTGGCGAGCTGCTGCGTAATCGTACTCGTGCCGCTGATGTGTCCGCCGTTAAAGAACGCGTCCTTGACTGCACCGAAGATTCTGATGATGTTGAAGCCGTGATGTTCCTCGAATGTCTTGTCCTCGAGGGCGATGAAAGCCTTCTGAACATGATCTGGAATCTGATCGATGCCGACTATTGTTCTATTTTCCTCGGCGAATACGTTGTCGATTACCTGTCCGTCGTCATCGTAGAGGACCGAACTTTGGGAGAGGAGACTGTAGATGTTGCTCGTGTCAATCTCCGGTGCCTTCATGATGATGGTCGCTACATAGGCTGTTATTCCGAGTGCGATAACAATGAATATGCAAATCAGGAATTTTATGAATTGCTTCACATTCAATTTGTATTTTTTCTTCTTCTTGCTGGAGGTTGTTGTGTCGGTGCTTACCGCTGCATCTGTGCTTGTGACTGCACCTGTAGCCTCGGCTGCTTCGAGCTCGTGCCTCCGTTCGCGTCTTGACTTGTGCGTAGTTTCGCTCAATCAAATCACCCGCTTTCTATCTAAAATCATAATCTCATCCAAAATCCGTTAATTACTTTGGATACATACGAAATTAGTATATCATATTTCATCCAATAAAACAAATACTTTATAAAAAAACATACGGGGCAAAGTGCAATTATTAACTGAAAAATTTTGCAAGTGCTTGGGAATAAATGCTTGTTAGTTACTGTAACTTGGGATATAATATTACACGGGATTAAAAAAGTTAAATAGGGCTTATTCAGATTTCTTTGCATTAGAATGGGAAGGTTCGGATGCGAATGGGAAAATGCGAAGAAAGTGTTTTGATATTATTTTAGTTTTGATTATGGTGTTGGTGGCGGCCGACGCGGTTGGGCTGCCGCTTAAGGTTGGGATGCTTTCACAGGCGGGCGGCGGCATATATTTCGATGTGGCAGTGCGGTGCGTCGGCAAAATCGTCAGCGTCAAGGAAGACGAGGACAGAATTACGCTGACGATTCGCCTCAGCTCCTGCAACGGTCAGCCAGTGAGCTACAGCGAGGACGTGCTGGCATATATTTATTACGGCGATTACAGCTGGGCAGGGACCACTGACACGGAAGCGGAATCTGCTCCCGCATCTGCATCTGGCAACGGTCTTAAGGGTGCGGACTTCGTGCGGCAGACGATCTCATTCAAGGCAGTGCTGTCCGACGCAGCGGAAGCGGGCAATCCGCACTGTTTCAACTACCGCAAGTACCTGAAGAGCAAGAAAATCGGCAAGACGACGACCATCAAGTCATATACATTTGTTGACGAGCCCGAGAACCTGCGCGACAAATACGAGAAGGCGATATATAACGCTCGGAGGGACTTCCTAGATAATGTTTCAGATAACGCGAAGGGCATGATTTCTGGCGTTCTGTTCGGTGATACGAGCTATATAGAGGACGAAGTTTACGAGGAATTCAGGCACAACGGAACGGCGCATATCCTCGCGGTCAGCGGGCTACACGTCAGCATACTGTACGGAATGTATAAAAAATTCGTGGGGCGGAGGAGAAATGCGATTGCGCTAATTCTCTTGCTTGCAATGCTCTTCCTCTATGGATCGCTCGCCATGTGGAGCACGTCCGCTTGCCGAGCAATTTTAATGATAATCATCAGCGTCACTGGAAGATATATGGACAGGCGTTATGATATGCTGACAGCGCTGAGCATAGCGGCATTTATATTGATATGCCACAATCCTTATGTCATATTCGGAGCAGGGTTTCAGATGTCGTTTCTTGCGATCACTTCGATTGCGTTCCTGCATCCAATTGTGCCTGAGTGCATTCCCGAGTGGCTCACGACGGCGCTTGCAGTGAACGTCGGGCTGCTCGCATATCAATGGTACAATTTCAACTACGTTTCGCTCGTTAGCCTCATCGCAAATATTCCGATTATATACATGACTGGGTATTTCGTGCCAGCCGCATTACTCGGATTTTGCGTTTTCAATATCGGAATCGGATGGGAGGTAATGCGGCCCGTGGTCGAGGGATTCGCCCTCATGCTCGAGAAGACGAACCATTGGCTGACATTCGGCGGGCATTCGGGCACGGATGCCGTCTCGCTGCCGACTTTCTTTGTAATTGCAACGGCTGCGGGGATTTTCTTTCTCGCGTCAGAGAGCTTTTTCATCATGCGTTCGAGGAAGCAATACAAGAAAATCATCGCCGTGTTTACGATAATTTTTATCTGTTCACTTGTGGGCGAAACATTCACTTACTCGCCGATTACGCATGATGACGTGATTTTCGTGGATGTCGGGCAAGGCGATTGTATCCATATCAAGGCTGATGGCAGGAATGTCCTCATAGATGGCGGCGGCAATGCGGATTACAACGTCGGCAAGAACAAGCTGAAGCCATATCTACTCAAGAACGGCGTTGCGGAAGTGGATGCGGCGCTCGCTACGCATAAGCATACGGATCATTACAAAGGACTGACGGAACTTTCGACAGAGATGGATAATTTCTCGATATACACCGGGATGACTGCAGGAAAGCGGGTTACAATATCTGATTCAGATGGCGTGTACATCGAAGCGCTGTGGCCGCTAACGCTAGCGGAAGGCCAGGAGCAGGATGAAAACAAGGATTGCAGCGTGTTCATGGTTCACTATGGCGCATATAAGATACTCGTTACAGGGGATCTCGACAGTGAGGGCGAGGCCGAGCTCATCAGGCACTATGGCTCGGGCGAGACCCTGCGCGCGGATGTGCTTAAGGTCGGCCATCACGGCAGCAAGACGAGCACATCCGAGGAACTGCTTGCAGTTGTGCGTCCTAAGATTGCTGTGATTCAGGTCGGGAAGAACAATTACGGTCATCCGACCTCGGAGACTCTGGAGAGATTGGAAAATGCGGGCTGTATGATTTTTCGTAATGACCAGGACGGCGCGATCGGCATTAAATTCAGCAAGAGCGGTATCAAGGTACACAGAAACCTTTCGTAATAAAAATATTTTCAAAGGCTGTTGAAAAAGCTTGTGAACGCATATATAATAGTAATGGTGATTTTTATGGCAAATAGGGCATATAACAGCGAAAAAGCAGAGCACGCTTACAAGAAATTCGGGACAGACTTAAAAGAAAACAACTTCGGGCCGGTTCTTTTTTTGTATGGCGTTGAGCAATATTTGGTGGAGTGGGCGGTCAATGCGCTCGTGAAGAAGTACGTGAACCCTGCGGCTACCACGTTCGATTTCGTGAAGATCGACGAGGATGATGCGCCGATTGATGAGATGATTACGGCATGTGAGACGTTTTCCATGTTCTCAGAACGCAAGGTCGTCTGGCTGAAGAACCACGTGCTGCTGAAGACGGCGAACCCGAGGGGATTCACGGATGCCGATAAGCAGGCAATCCTCGACTATATCGCAAGTCCATCCGAGCAGACGATCCTCGTGATTTCAACGGACCAAGAGCAAAAGCCAGTTGATTTGTTCAAGGAAATAAAGGCAAAATCGCAATGTTATAACTTCGCTCAGCTCGACAGGAGACAGCTCGTGGCTTTTGCGGAGAAACGTTTCAAGGCGGCGCAGGTTGCGATTCGCAAGGATGTTCTGTGGGACATGATCGAGGAGACGGGATATTTCAACAAGGAGACGGATTACCGAATCTTTAATCTTGAGAACGATATTAAGAAGGTAATTGCTCACAGCGATGGGATTGAGGTAAAGCACGAGGACATTTCGGCGGCTCTTAACGGCGATATGGACACTTTTATTTTTAACTTTCTTGATGCGGTTTCCAACAAGCGTAAGGATGCGGCTTTCATGATTATGCACAACATGCTGGGCTCTGGCGGGAGCGTTTATCAGATTCTCGCAATGCTCGTGAGTCAGTTTGAGCTACTCCTCGAGGCGAAGGAATTCAAGGAAGACGCGATGTCGCTACAGGAAATGGCAAAGACTATGAAGGTCAACGAATTTCGGCTTAAGAAGGCGCTTCAGACCGAGGTTAAGTTCACGAAGGCGAAGCTGCGCGATATACTTTCGCAGCTTTACGAAATAGATAGGAATATCAAGACTGGCGCTCTGGATGGCAATTTGGCACTGGAGCTTCTCGTCGGCAAGATTTGATTTTATTGGAGGAAGAGTTTGATGGATCATGGTAAACAGAGACGGGCGGACCTGATGCTCGTTCTCGTGACGCTTTGCTGGGGCGTTTCGTATTATTTGATGGACATTAGCCTTGCGGATATGGATCCGTTCACGCTGAATTCGTACAGGTTCTTGATAGCGTTCGTGATTGCGGCGCTGTTTGCATGGAAAACCGGCAAGCTGAAGAACATAAGCAAGGCCACGCTGATATACAGCTTCTTCGCGGGATTCACGCTCATGTTTGTCTACATCGGCGCTACGTTCGGTGTTAAGTACACGACTCTGTCGAACTCGGGCTTTCTGTGCGCACTTACGGTTATATTCACACCGATTTTCGCATGGATTTTCTTGAAGCAAAAGCCGGACAAGAAGCTGACGCTCGTTGTATTGATGTGCACGATTGGCATTGCATTCCTGACGCTGAAAGAAGATTTTTCGTTAAATATGGCAAATCTCAAAGGAGACTTGCTTTGCATCGGTTGCGGCGTGTCTTATGCGATTAACCTTTTGATTACCGAGAAAGCCGTGGAACATGAGGACGTGGATGCCTTCCAGCTCGGCGTTTTTCAGCTCGGTGTAACTGGTGCTCTCAACCTAATTATGGCTGTGCTCGTTGAAACTCCGCATCTTCCGACCACGGGAACAGTGTGGGGGAGTGTGCTTTTCCTTGCTGTGTTCTGCACGGGCGTAGCGTTCGTCATTCAGCCGATTGCACTCCAATATACGACGGCATCTCACACTGGCGTTATATTCACGCTTGAGCCAGTGTTCTCTGCCATAGTCGCTGCGATATTCGCCCACGAAATTCTCTCTGCTCGCTCGTACTTCGGTGCGTTCCTAATGATGGCAAGCATCCTGATTATGGAAGTCGACTTCAAATCATTACTCAGTAAAGAATGAAAGGACTATTCCGTTCGAATAGTCCTTTTTCTTCAATGGGAACTTGCAACGAGCTCGCGAGCGCTGGCCAGGGTGGTCTCGGTTACATTGGCGCCGCCGAGGAGCCTTGCTATTTCCTCAATTCTGCCGTCTTCTGACAGCTTCTGAATGTTCGTATATGTCTTTTCGGCATCCGTTTCCTTGTAGATGCGGTAGTTGCTGTCTGCGCAGGCCGCAATCTGCGGAAGGTGAGTGATGCAGATTATCTGGTGATGCTTGGATATTTCTTTCAGCTTGCGGCCGACAATGCTCGCCGTGATTCCGCTGATTCCCGCATCGATTTCGTCGAAGATGAGGGTAGGGATGTTGTCGCATGAGCTGATTACGTTCTTGAAGGCGAGCATGATTCTGGACATCTCGCCACCGGACGCGATCTTGGCAAGCGGCTTGAGAGGCTCGCCGCGGTTCGTTGCGATGAGAATCTCGACATTATCCATTCCGTTCTCCGTAGGGGCGGCGAGCGGTGTAATTGAAATCTCTAACTTCGCGTCCTTGAAATTAAGGTCGGAAAGCTCCAAGGTAATCCTCTCCTCGAGCTCACTGGCGGTCGCTTTCCTAATATCCGAAAGCTCCTTGGATACTTCGAGGAGCTCCTTCTTAACCTTGCGGAGCTCCGCCTCCAGTTTCGCTTTCTCTTCATCGAAGTTCTCAATTTTGGTGAGCTCTTCAGCAATGTGCTGCTCGTATGCCAAGATCTCTTCGATGCTGTTTCCGTATTTTTTCTTGAGATTGTCGATGGTGTTCAGGCGGCTAATGGCTCTGTCCATCTCGTCAGGCGAGAAGTTGAGCCCATCCAGCACGCCCCTGAGCGAACCCGAAAGATCCCTGAGCCTATAATAGATGTCGCTAAATTCGCTATTTATTTCCTCTAGTTCATCAGAGCAGGACGAAACATCGGAAAGCGAATTTAGGCAAATGCCGAGCTCGTCGATAGCAGACGGTGAATTTTCGAAGAGAAGCGAATACGTCCTCTCGACATTCTCGAAGATCTTCTCGCTGTTCTGAAGCAGGTAAATTCGCTTCTCGAGCTCGGCGTCTTCGCCCGCCCTTAGATTAGCCTTCTGAATCTCGGCAACTTCGTACTTGTAGAAATCCTGGCGGCGGGCGTTCTCCTTCTCATGCGACAGAAGGGAAGACAGCGCCGTGCGAATTTCCTGATACCTATGAAAACAAGCGGCAACCTCGGCCTTTTTCTCGGCGGAAGCGTCGCTGCGATACATGTCCAATAGAATTATATGATAGTCGGGATTGAGCAGCGACTGGTTGTCGTACTGCCCGTGGATGTCGGCGAGACGGCGCGACACAGCGTTCAGCTGAGCGAGCGTCACGATTTCGCCGTTGAGTTTACAGATATTCTTGCCGGTGGAGGAGACTTCGCGCGTTATGAGAACCTCTTCGCCGTCGAGGCTCCCGAGCAGCTGAACTACAGCCTTGTCGGCACCCGTGCGAATGCTCGAAGTGTCAGCACGGCTGCCGAGCGCGAGGCTAATCGCCTCGACCGCAATGGACTTGCCGCTGCCGGTCTCGCCCGTGATGATGTTGAGCCCATCCTCGAAGTCGACCTCTGTATTTTCGATTATAGCAAAATTCTTAATGCTGATATGGTCAATCATATTTTCCCCGCATTCTCTGCGCATAGTGGCAATTTATTTTCTGTGCGCTTCTCAGATTTCTTATACCCCTTGCAATTTTACTCGGCCTTGCCAGTCTTCCGCAGCATTTCGTTGAACCCGTCCACAATCTTCGGAACATTAGCTGGGTCGTCCGCAACGAGCAGGAGTGTGTTGTCGCCAGCGATTGAGCCGATGATGTGCTCGAAATTCGACGTATCGATAGCCTCGCCAGCTGCATTAGCACAGCCCGAAAGAGTCTTCACAACGATGATATTGCCAGACGAAGCGATGGAAGTGATCGTCTCGCGGAAAATCTTGATGAATCTATCGGAAACCGGTAAATCCTGCGATTTGTGAACGGAATATTTGTATTTTCCTGTAGAGGAAAGCGTCTTGACGAGCTGAAGTTCCTTGATGTCCCTGGAAATCGTAGCCTGCGTAACTTCGTAGCCAGCCGCGCGGAGCATGGACGCGAGCTTCTCCTGCGTGTCGATCTCATTATTCGAGATGAGTTCTATAATCTTGTTTTGTCTGGAATATCTCATATTTACCTCCGAATTTGCCTCCGAACGAAAAATTCGTATGCTGAACATTTCTATTACCGAAATTTTAACATACCGAGCCGAAAATATCAACAAAAAATTAGAGGTAGACAAACAAATGTTTGCGTGGTATAATTTTTTCGGAACAAAAGGCGAACATGCCGCAGATTTACATTCAGCGAGAAAATTCGCCGCAGTTGCAGATGCAAGCAACAAAGGAGATAAATTGAGAATTCTAGGAATCGACCCTGGCTATGCGATACTCGGCTACGGGGTTTTGGATATGAAAGGCAACCACTTCGAGGTTGTGACATACGGCTCGATTTTGACGGACAGCAAGATGGAAATGCCCGACAGGCTTTGCGTGCTCTACGACGGCCTAATGGAGATAATCGAGAAATACCAACCAGAAGAGGCCTCGATTGAGGAACTTTTCTTCAACAATAATGCAAAGACAGCGATTCTCGTCGGCGAGGCGAGGGGCGTTGCGGTGCTCGCTTGTGCAAAGAAGGGGCTGAAGATATTCGAGTACACGCCGCTGCAGATCAAGCAGGCGCTCGTCGGCTACGGCCGCGCGGACAAGAAGCAGGTGCAGGCGATGGTCAAGGCGATTTTGAACCTCGAAGAAGTCCCCAAGCCCGACGATACGGCGGATGCGGTCGCTGCGGCTATTTGCCACGGTCACGCAGGCGGCGCCCAGAAGCGGAAACTCAGAATCCGCGAGGGCATATGAGGGTATAGAAGGCATATAGCGCATATAGCATAGAGGGAATCTAATTATAACAAGGAGGAATCAACTTGATTCGGTACATCAAAGGCACATACGCAATGACGGTGGAGACAGGGATTGTCGTGGAGACATCCTCAGGGATTGGCTTTGAGATAAGCATCCCAGCGGGCTCCCCGATTTACAAATATTCAGAAGGCGACGAGGTGCTCGTCTACACATACATGATGGTGAAAGAAGACGACATCAGTCTCTACGGCTTCCACAACCGCGAGAGCCTCGACCTGTTCAGGCTGCTCATCACGGTAAACGGAGTCGGAGCCAAGGCCGCTATGGCAATCATGGGAAGCATGTCGGCGGGCGAGCTCAGGCAGGCTGTAATCTTCGAAGATGCGAAGACGATTAGCAAGGCGAACGGAATCGGCAAGAAGACCGCCGAGCGCATCATACTCGAGCTGAAGGATAAGTTAGGAAGCCTCGAGCGAGGCGGTGTGACCCAGGCGGCTGCGACATTTAACGACGAGGTAGGAGATGCAGCTGGCGATGCGAGAGCCGAGGCAATCAGCGCACTCGCGGCTCTCGGCTACACCAAGGCTGAGGCATTCGCAGCGATTTCCGCGGTGCCAGACGAAGGCCTCACATGCGAAGACTACATCAAGAGGGCTCTCAAGAATCTGTTTTGATGATATAACCAGACGCGAAACGCGAGACGCGAGAAAATAGTTACCAGAGAAGAAATATTTTGATAGAAGCAAGGAAACGTAAATGGAAAACGAAAGAATCACATCCGCAGGCATCAATCCAGGCGAGGCAAGGCAAGAAGCCACCATTCGCCCGCAATATCTGGAGGATTACATCGGCCAGAAGGGTGTTAAGGACAATTTGAAGGTATTCATAGAGGCGGCCAGACAGAGGGGCGAGCCTCTGGATCACGTGCTGTTCTACGGGCCGCCGGGACTGGGCAAGACGACGCTCGCGGGCATCATCGCAAACGAGCTCGGTGTCAACATCAAGATTACCTCGGGCCCAGCGATTGAGCGAGCAGGCGATCTCGCCGCAATCCTCACGAACTTAGAAGAAAACGACGTGCTCTTCATCGACGAAATCCACAGGCTGAATCGCTCGGTCGAGGAAGTCCTGTACTCCGCGATGGAAGACTACGCACTCGATATTATAATAGGAAAGGGACCATCCGCGCGTTCCATCAGGCTCGACCTCGCGAGGTTCACGCTGATCGGCGCAACTACGCGAGCTGGCAGCCTTTCCGCACCGCTCAGAGACAGATTCGGAGTAATCAGCAAGTTTGAACTCTATACGACCGACGAACTGACGGAAATCCTCAAGAGAACCGCCAGAATCCTTGGCGTTCCCGCGGACGAGGATTCTCTCATAGAGATGGCAAAGCGCTCCCGCGGAACTCCGCGTGTCGCGAACCGCATGCTGAAGCGAATCAGGGACTTTTCACAGGTCAAAGGCAATGGTATAATAGACATGGAAATAACCCAGGAGGCTCTGGACGCGCTCGGAGTTGACGAGCTCGGACTCGAGAGGCTCGACCGCGAGATTCTCAGCGGAATTATCGAGCGGTTCAACGGCGGACCGGTTGGAATCGACACGATTGCCGCATCCATCGGCGAGGAGAGGGTCACGATTGAGGATGTCTACGAGCCGTACCTGATTCAGACAGGACTTTTATATCGAACACAGAAAGGAAGAATGGTTTCCCCAGCGGGCTATAGGCACATGGGCCTTGCGCCAATCGGCGATGAACCCGAGGAAACCGAATAAACATGCACATTAACGATTTTGATTATGATTTGCCGCAGGAGCTCATAGCGCAGACTCCAGCGGAGAAACGCGATTTTTCGAGGCTTATGGTAGTAGACAGGGCAACAGGCAATGTCGAGCATAAGCACTTTTACGATATCGTAGATTACTTGCAGGAAGGCGACTGCCTCGTCTTGAACAATTCCAAGGTTCTGCCGGCAAGGCTATATGGCAAGAAAGAAGGAACGGGCGCCAGCGTCGAATTCCTCCTAATAAAGAGAATAGAAGGCGACACATGGGAGACCATGGTTAGACCGGGCAAGAGACTGAAGCCGGGCGACTCGGTTATCTTCTCAGAAGAACCGCTCTTCCGCGCGAGAATCAAGGATTACGGCGAAGACGGAACGAGAATCGTCGAGTTCGAATACGAAGGGATTTTCCTCGAGAGGCTAGAAGAACTCGGCAAAATGCCGCTCCCGCCATATATCGAGAGAGAGAACAATTCCGAGGACAAGGATAGATACCAGACGGTTTATGCGAAGAACGAAGGCTCAGTAGCCGCGCCGACCGCAGGTCTTCACTTCACGCCGGAGCTCCTAGAGAAGGCCAAGGCAAAGGGCGTTAAGTTAGCATATGTTACGCTCCACGTTGGAATTGGAACGTTCAGACCGGTCAAGGTAGAGAATATCGAAGAGCATCACATGCACTTCGAAGAGTATTTCGTGGACGAGGAGACCGCAAACACGATAAACGAGACCATTAAGGCGGGCGGAAGAATCGTTTCAGTCGGAACGACATCCACCAGAACCGTAGAGAGCGCGGCGTACTTCGATGAAGACTGCGGCAAATACCTCGTGAAGGCAGGGCACGGCTCCACAGGCATCTTCATCTACCCGGGCTACGAGTTCAAGATCATCAAAGCGCTCATCACGAACTTCCACCTGCCGAAATCGACGCTCCTGATGCTAATCTCCGCACTCTACAACCGCGAAGACATCCTCCGCGTCTACAAAATCGCCGTCCAGGAGCGCTACCGCTTCTTCAGCTACGGCGACGCCATGTTCATCAAGTAGCCAAAATTTGAACTTGTGAGCATTGTATACATATGATAAAATGAACTGTAAACTATCTTTGAGAACAAGAAAAGGAGAAAAGTATGTGCTGCAGTGAACAATCCCAGATGCAACAGCTGGAAGAAGTGATCGAAAAATACAGAGATACGGCGGGCGCTTTGATACCAGTCCTGCATGAGGCGCAGGATATTTTCGGATATCTGCCGCCAGAAGTCATGAAAAAAGTTGCAAGAGGCTTGGAGATTCCAGAAGCCAAGGTCTATGGCGTCGCAACGTTTTATTCACAGTTTTCCCTGACACAGAAGGGAAAATATCGCGTCAGCGTTTGCCTGGGAA
Organism: Anaerovoracaceae bacterium; assembly: GCA_963617285.1. Taxonomy (GTDB): domain Bacteria; phylum Bacillota; class Clostridia; order Peptostreptococcales; family Anaerovoracaceae; genus CAG-238. The sequence goes on from CAVEOR010000009.1 coordinate 13,609, forward strand.
CGGCATGCTATGTCAAGGGCGCTGCAGAAATTTTGGATAAATTAAAAGAGAGGCTGATGATCGAAGTCGGTGAATGCACTGAAGACGGACTGTTTTCGCTGGATTCCTGCCGCTGCATCGGAGCGTGCAGCTTGGCGCCAGTCATGACCATCAACGACGAAGTTTACGGCAGACTGACCGTAGACGATATTGACGGCATCATCAGCAAATACGAAGATATGGAAAAGGAGGGGGCACAGGCATGACTGACAAGATGACGAAGACCGCAGGTGCAGAGAATTCGCAGGCGAGCCAAAGAATGCGCAGCAAACTGAAATCGGTCGAAGATTTGAAGCAAATCAAAGAAGAAACCCTTGCTCAGATTGGCCACCGCTTCGACGAGCAGGCGGAGAGCCATGCTAGGCTTTCTCTCATGGTCTGCGGCGGCGGCGGATGCCACTCCTCAGGTTCTGGCAAGCTGATTGCGCGCCTCACGGAACTGGCTGAACGCGACGGCCTGCAAGACGAGATAGAGATCGTAAGAACTGGCTGCTTCGGGCTTTGCTCCGAAGGACCTATTATGGTCGTTCAGCCAGAAGGCATCATGTACACCAAGATTTCCGAAGAAGATATAGAAGAAATCTGGGAGAGCCATGTCAAGAATGACAAGACGGTGGAACGCCTGCTTTCCCCACACGAAAAAGATTTCTTCTCCAAGCAAAATCGTATCGCACTCAAGAATTGCGGAAGAATCAATCCGGAGTGCATTGAGGAATACATCGCCCTCGACGGCTATGCAGCGCTTGCCAAGGCACTGTACGAAATGCAGCCGGAGGACGTCATTGAGGTTGTTAAGGATTCTGGGCTGCGCGGCAGAGGCGGCGGCGGTTTCCCAGCAGGCGTTAAGTGGGAAGTAGCCGCTCAGCAGCAGACAGCAGAGAAAAACGTGGTCTGCAATGCTGACGAGGGCGACCCAGGCGCATTCATGGACCGTTCAATCCTAGAGGACGACCCGCACTCGGTACTGGAAGCTATGGCGATTACAGCCTACGCTATCGGAGCAGAGTCCGGATATATCTACGTGCGTGCTGAATATCCGACTGCGGTAGAACGCCTGAAGATAGCCATTGCGCAGGCGCGCGAGTATGGACTTCTTGGCGAAAACATCCTCAGTAAGGGACTTAATTTTGATATTGAGATTCGTCTCGGCGCTGGCGCCTTTGTCTGCGGAGAAGCGACCGCATTGATGATTTCTATTGAAGGTAACCGTGGCGAACCGCGTCTCAAACCGCCATCATCAGCGGTGCGTGGACTGTTCGGAAAGCCGACAATCCTCAATAATGTCGAGACATTTGCGAATGTGCCGCAGATTCTCCTGAAGGGCGCGGATTGGTTCCGCAGCATAGGCACGGAGAAGTCTTCTGGTACGAAGGTTTTCGCGCTCGGCGGTAAGATTAACAACTCAGGTCTCGTAGAAATCCCTATGGGAACGACCATGAGAGAGATGATATACGATATCGGCGGAGGAATCCCAAACGACAAGAAATTCAAAGCTGTGCAGACCGGCGGGCCGTCGGGCGGCTGCATTCCGGCTGAGCATTTAGATACTCCAATCGACTATGATTCCCTTAGCAAACTCGGCTCAATGATGGGGTCTGGCGGCATGATTGTCATGGATGAGAACACTTGCATGGTCGATATCGCGAAATTCTTCCTCGAGTTTACGGTAGATGAATCCTGCGGCAAATGCCCACCTTGCAGAATCGGCACGCGCAGAATGTTAGATATCCTCACGAGAATCACAGAAGGAAAGGGCACGATGGAGGACTTGGACGAGCTGGAGGAACTGGCGCATACTATCAAGCGCGCGTCGCTTTGCGGCCTCGGACAGTCCGCACCGAACCCTGTGCTTTCTACCATGAAATATTTCAAGGACGAATACATTGCCCATGTACGCGACAAAAAGTGCCCGGCGGGAGTTTGCGTATCCATGCTGCGTTTTGTTGTCGACAGCGAGATCTGCAAGCGCTGCGGCATCTGCGCGAAGAACTGTCCAGTCGGTGCAATCAGCGGCAGCAAGAACGAACCGTACACCATCGATCAGGATAAATGTATCAAGTGCGGCGTCTGCATGGCTAAATGTCCGTTCAAGTCAATCATGAAGAATGCGTAAAGGGGGAAACTGAAATGGGAAAAGTACATGTAACAATTGACGGAATACAGGTTTATGTTCCTGATACGTATACCATCTTGGAAGCGGCCAAGGAAATCAACATTCACATTCCGACCCTCTGCTTTCTGAAGGACGTCAGCGAAATCGGCTGCTGCAGAATGTGCCTCGTGGAAGTCAAGGGCTCCCGTGCGCTTCAGGCGGCTTGCGGCTATCCAGTAAAGGACGGCATGGAAGTAAAGACGCATACGCCGGAGATTATGAAAGTCAGACAAAAGAATTTGGAGCTGATTCTCTCCAACCACCCAGCAAGATGCCAGAGCTGCACCAGAGCTAACTCGTGCGAGCTGCAGATTCTGACGGACATGATGGACGTACACTTCGAAAACTACGTAAAATATCAAGAGCAAATCACTGCGGACCTGCCACTGTGTATCGACGACGGCATCTCGATTCAAAGAGACCCGAATCGCTGCATTCTCTGCAGACGCTGCGTGAGCATGTGCAATAATATTCAGACGGTTGGCGCAATCTCAGCGATTAACCGCGGCTATCATACGGTAATCGGAGCGGCAGAGAATCGCACTCTCGATGCCACAGTCTGTGTAAACTGCGGACAGTGCATCAACGTCTGCCCGACTGGCGCACTGCAGGAGCATCGCAATATCGACGAAGTCTGGGATGCGCTGTATGACCCAGAGAAACATGTTGTCGTGCAGACGGCCCCGGCGGTTCGTGCGGCGCTCGGCGAAGAATTCGGCAATCCAATCGGCACGGATGTGACAGGCAAGATGGTTACTGCTCTTAGAATGCTGGGCTTTGACAAGATCTTCGATACAGATACGGCAGCGGATTTGACCATTATGGAAGAGGGCACGGAGCTGATTGACCGCATTCGCGGTGGCGGGGTGCTGCCTCTGATTACATCATGTTCGCCAGGCTGGATCAAGTTCTGCGAGCATAATTTCCCAGAAATGCTGCCTAATCTCTCGACATGCAAATCGCCGCATCAGATGATGGGCGCAATCATCAAGAGCTATTACGCAGAGAAAAACGATATCGACCCGAAGTCAATCTACGTGGTTTCCGTTATGCCATGCGTTGCGAAAAAATATGAAGCGCAGCGTCCAGAGCTTTCCGTCAACGGACTTGCAGATGTAGACGCAGTCATCACGACGAGAGAATTGGCTCGTATGATTAAAATGATCGGTATCGACTTCAATGCTCTCGGCGAAGGGGAGTTTGACAATCCGCTTGGCATATCGACAGGCGCAGGTCTAATCTTCGGTACTACTGGCGGTGTAATGGAAGCGGCGCTCAGAACTGTAGCGGATCTTCTCAACGGCACAAGCTCCGACGCAATTGACTATGTTCAGGTGCGCGGCATAGAAGACGGAATCAAGATAGCTGAAGTTGAGGTTGCTGACCTAAAGCTTAGGGCGGCGGTGGCACACGGCCTCGGAAACGCGCGTAATCTTATCGAACGCGTCAAGGCTGGAGAACACTTTGACTTTATAGAAATCATGGCTTGTCCAGGCGGATGTATCAACGGCGGCGGACAGCCACTTCAGGTTTCCGACGTGCGCAACTGGGTAGACTTCAAGGAAAAGCGCGCCAGCGCCCTCTACAAAGGCGACCGCGAAAAATATATCCGCAAGGCGCATAACAATCCGACGGTCAAGAAACTCTACAAGGAATACCTCGGAATGGCAGGCGGCATGCGCTCGCACCAGTTGCTGCATACGCACTACACCGACCGCAGCGACGTATAGACAAAATAGAAATAACAAAAGGCCTCTACAATTCATTTGCAGGGGCCTTACTAATTTCAATCTTCACTTTCCACTCTCCACACTCCACACTCCACTCTTAACTCTGAGACTTAAACCTAAGGAACTATGAAAATTCCACTCTCCACTCTCCACTCTTCACTCTAACCCAAGCTACCTTGAACGTCGAGCGCTTCGATAAGCTTGATCTCCGGGTGCTTCTCGCTGAAGTACTGCAGAGTAAACTGATTTGCAAACAGCACGATAGGGCGCTTGAAATGGTCGAACACGAGCATTTCTCTCGAATCGAGAACATCCTTGACCGCATCTAAGTTCTCCGAGCCGGCCATATCGAGCCATCTCGCAACGCTGAAGTCGAGCCTATCCATGCGGACTTCTGCGTTGTACTCGTTCTTCAGGCGATATTCGAATACCTCGAATTGCAATTGGCCAACGGCGCCGATTACAACCTCGTTGTATTGATTCCTGTAGACCTGAACGGCGCCTTCCTGAGCGAGCTGATCCACGCCTTTCTGGAACTGCTTCGCCTTCATGGTGTCCTTCGGCATAACGAGGCAGAAGAGCTCAGGCGGGAAGGTCGGAAGCGGCTCGAAGAAGAGCGGATCCTTCGTCGTGGTCAGCGTATCGCCAATTTGATAATTCCCTGTATCATAAATTCCGATTATATCGCCAGCAATTGCGGTTTCAACGTTTTCGCGTTCGTTTGCCATGAGCATGGTCGACTGAGCGAGTTTCATTTCCTTGCCGGTTCTGGAAAGGCGAACGCTCATGCCGCGCTCAAATGTGCCGGAGCAAACGCGAAGGAACGCCAGTCTATCGCGGTGAGCAGGGTTCATGTTCGCCTGAATCTTGAATATAAATCCGCTGAAGAAATCGTCCGTCGGTAGAACTTCGCCATCCGTAGTCTTGCGCGCGCCAGGAGCAGGGGACATAACGAGGAAATGCTCGAGGAACGAAGTTGTTCCAAAGTCCGCAAGAGCCGACCCGAAGAAAACAGGGGAGAGCTTACCAGCGGTGACTTTTTCCATGTCGAGGTCGTTTCCTGCGCCTTGAATGAGTTCAATCTCGTCGCGAAGAGCCGAAAGATTATATCCAGCGATTTTATCCTCTAATTCTGGGCCGAATACGCCGTCAGCACCAAGCGCTAAAACTTCGGTTTCCTGGCCATTTTTATATAATCTAACTTCGTTCTTGAGAATATCGTAGATTCCTTCGAAGTTCATGCCGTTACCGATAGGCCAAGTGATCGGAACGGAAGGGAGACCGAGTACATCTTCGAGTTCCTGCACGAGGTCGAACGGATCCTTAGTCTCTCTGTCGATTTTGTTGATAAAGGTGAAGATTGGAATTCCGCGCATGGAGCAGACCTTGAAGAGTTTCTTCGTCTGAGCCTCGATACCTTTTGCTCCGTCGATAACCATGACAGCGCTGTCTACGGAAGTGAGGATTCTGTACGTATCCTCACCGAAGTCGTTGTGGCCTGGCGTATCCATGATGGAAATCACCTTGTCTGCGTATTCGAATTGCATAACGGATGATGTAACGGAAATTCCTCTTTGTTTCTCGATTTCCATCCAGTCGGATGTCGCAAATTTGCTGTTTCTGCGGGCCTTGACCGTGCCAGCCTGGCGAATCGCTCCGCCGTGCAGCAAGAGTTTCTCCGTCAGCGTCGTTTTACCTGCGTCTGGGTGGGAAATGATGCCGAAAATTCTTCTTCTATTGATTTCTTCTAAACGAGTAGCCATTTTTATATAAAATCCTTTCGTAATCACCAAAAATTCATATAATATAATAC
>CAVEOR010000010.1:0-19302 GCA_963617285.1 Anaerovoracaceae bacterium
TCGCGGCCCTGTGAAGCAAACCTTGAGTGGCTAGAAGTTCTCAGCGACGAGGACTGCTCTGGTCAAATTCTTATATGTCTTCCATCCACAGGATCAGTTTGACATAGAGGTGTTTGTCAATTTTAGCTGAGCTTTTCCGCAAGAGCGCGAAGAACTTCCCACGAAAGGTGCGGCTGAACAGCTAGGCGCGGAGACACCGGTCAATGGATCACGTTTGTCTCGCGGCCCTGTGAAGCAAACCTTGAGTGGCTAGAAGTTCTCAGCGATGAGGACTTGCTCAGCTGAAATTGCTACAAATCCTCTCTATTGACTGGGCAGGACATGCAGCGTGGGCCGCCTCTGCCTCTCGACAGCTCGGCCGACGGCACTGTGAGCACCTTGATACCCTTCTTGTCAAGCAGGTCGTTAGTCACGTAGTTTCTTTCGTAAGTTACAACCGTTCCTGGAGCGATGCAAAGCGTGTTGGATCCGTCGTTCCACTGCTCTCTCTGAGCAGCGAGGAGATCTCCGCCACCGCAGCGAATCAGGTCAACTGCTGGAACCTTGAGCTCCAGAGCCAGGATCTTATCCAGGTCATCCTTCAGAGCGTTGAATTTCAGCTCCTCCTTGGAGTCCATCGTGATTTCGTATACACCGAGCGGTCCTTCGATCTCTGGATGAATCGTGAACTTGTCGTAGTCAACCATGGTGAATACAGTGTCGAGGTGCATGAATGCTCTGCTCTTCGGGATATCGAATGCGAGAACTTTCTTGAACGAGCCCTCACGAAGGATGTTGCGTGCAAACTGTTCGAGACCAGATGTAGTGGTTCTCTGGGAAAGTCCGCAGGCTACAATGTCCTTTGATAATACGAGCACGTCGCCGCCCTCGATCGAGTAGTTATCCGTCAGGTCATACCACTGCTTGTTATCCTCGGTCGCGAAGTCCCTATTATATCTATAGATATATCTGAGAATCAGCGATTCGCGGCGACGAGCGTCCGTGTGCATGTGGTGGATATTGATTCCGTTGCCGACGCAAGCACCTGGGTCACGAGTGAAGTACAGGTTTGGCATCGGGTCGGAAACGAATGGATAATCGTCGTTTACAATGTCCATGAGCGATGTCGCATCCTTGGTAGCAACTTCGCAGCGCTTGATACCAGCGATAACCTTCTCTACCATTTCTCTCGGGGACATCTCCAGAAGATATGCGGTCATCGCACTTCTGAGACCCTTGGAGTTGATTTTGCTGAGGTTCAGGAATTCGTTCACGAACTGAATCTGAATCTCAGGATTTGCCATCGCCTTGGCTGCCTCTTCAACATAGTAGACAACCTCGATATCGTTCTGGCGCAGAACCTCGGCGAATTTGTCGTGTTCCTCCTGCGCAACCTTCAGATACGGGATGTCATCGAAGAGGAGTCTCTCAATCGTCGACGGTGTCAGTGCCTCGAGCTCCAGCCCTGGCCTGTGCAATAATACTTTGTTTAGCTTTCCGATTTCGGAAAAATTATGAATTCCAGGATACATTTTCTTTTCTCCTTTTTTCTATACGGGTGCGGCTAGGAATCTATCAAAGCCCAGCCGCCCGTCAAATGCAAGTTATATTATCTAAAGCCCTTGCAAACTAGCCAATCGTAGCTACGATAACTGCTTTGATAGTGTGCATTCTGTTCTCTGCCTCGTCGAATACCTTGGAATGTCTTGACAGGAATACCTCGTCCGTAACCTCGCGGATGTCGTAGCCAAGTTTCTGCTGCTCAGCAGCCATTGTAGTCTCGAAATCGTGGAATGATGGCAGGCAGTGCAGGAAGATAACGTCGTCGTTCTCCGTCTTGTCGAGCATTTCCTTGGTAACCTTGAAAGGCGTGAGGAGCTTAACTCTCTCAGGGATCTGATCCTCTTCGCCCATGGAAGCCCAGATGTCAGTGTAAAGAACGTCTGCGCCCTTGAGGCAGGACTCGTCACTGCTAACTTCGATAACTGCGCCAGTCTCCTTGGCAACTTCTCTTGCTCTTGCCAGAGCGTCAGCGTCGATCTGGTCTGCTAATTCCTTAGGTCCGTAAGCAACATAGTGCATACCCATCTTTGCGCAGCCGTACATCCAAGCGTAGGACATGTTGTTTCTGATGTCTCCGCAGAATACGACTTTAACCTTGTTGAGCGGCTTAGCTACGTGCTCTTCGATTGTGAGCATGTCAGCGAGGATCTGAGTTGGGTGGTCAACGTCTGTGAGACCGTTCCAAACTGGTACTCCAGCGTTTGCAGCGAGTTCTTCAACTACAGACTGCTCGAATCCTCTGTATTCGATACCATCAAAGAATCTGCCGAGAACCTTCGCTGTGTCTGCGATAGTCTCCTTCTTGCCCATCTGGGAGCTCTTGCTGTCAAGGAAAACAACGTGTGCTCCCTCGTCAAGTGCAGCAACCTCGAATGCGCATCTCGTTCTAGTGGAAGTCTTCTCGAACAAAAGCACAATGTTCTTGCCCTTGAGGACTTCGTTGTGGATGCCTGCTCTCTTCTTCGACTTGAGGTCGTGTGCCAGGTCGAGCATGTAGCGGATTTCCTCTGGTGTGAAATCCATGAGTGTTAAGAAATGTCTTCCCTTCAAATTAACTGCCATAATTCTTTCTCCTTTGCTTTTCGCTTAAAATTTATCGTTTCTAATTGTTAACGTTTCATGTACTCTTTACCTTAGTAAATCGTCTTGCCTATATTGTACTATTTTTTGAGCAAAAAAAAAGTACCAGCAACACCTATATTTCGTGTGCCAGTACATTTTCAAGAACCCTCAGCCCTTCCGCCAGCCGCTCCTCCGATTCATACGAGAAGTTGATGCGGATGTGGTCGCGTCCACCATTTTTGATAGGGAAGAACACATATCCCGGAACCAGCGAAACGCCCGCCTTGTAGGCTTTCTCCACAAAATCCTTGCTGTCAACGCCTTCTGGGAGTTTGCACCAGATGTAAACCCCTCCATGAGGCCTGTCGTAGGAAATTCCATACTCCTTCATGCGGTCGAGAGCCTCGCAGACCATATTCTGCTTCCGGCCGTAATTTTCTCGGAAGGAATCCAGTAATCTATAGTAGCTTCCATCCTCAAGGTACCCCGCCAGCAGCTTCTGGGTCGTCCAGTCCACCGCCATCATGCGGACGGACACGAGATAGCTCAGGCTCTCTATGAGCTGCCTGTCAGCAACCACGAAAGCCAGCGAAAGTCCTGGCACGAAGGTTAAGGAGAAAGAATATATGTAGATTACGTTTCCGAGCGTATCAAATGACTTGATTGGCGGGAGTTTCAGCCCGTCATAGACCAGTTCGGATGCCGCATCCTCCTCTATAATCGGAATCCTGTATCTATTCGAAAGCTCCACGATCTTCTTGCGACGCTCAATGCTGAGAATCGCGCTGGTCGGATCGTGAAAGCTCGAGTTGACGTAGATAAGCCGCGGGTGAACCCTCTCAAGCAGCGACTCCAAGGCATCTGTGTCCATGCCGTTCTCGTCCACTGGCACGCTCGCGATCTTCGCTCCTGCAAGTTCCATCGCCCTGTATGCATCCGGTGACACTGGCTCCTCCATTACGATCGTGTCCCCTGGGCGGACGAGCAAAGTCACCAAGAAGTCGATAGCCTGATTCGTCTCGCTGAGAATCTGAATCTGCCCAGTCGTCGCCTTGATTCCCTTCGTGCTCAGGAATGGCACTAACTTCTGGCGAAGGCCCTTGTCTCCCTTGTACGGGCTGTAGAAATACTGCGTCTTGCCGTCACCCGCGATAATCCTGGCGATTCTCTCCGCAACATCCTTCTCGTCGTACATCTCAGGACTCGGCAGACCGCTTCCCATGGAAATCTTGTCTTTGTTAGAAAACCGCTGGAAGATATCATCAAAGGTCACCTCCATGTCGAGGTATCGACTGGCGATTTCCGCCTTCCAGTTCACCTGCTTGGGCCTAGCGTCCTGCTCGGGATGAGCCTCCGTAACGATATAGCCGACGCCCCGCCTTGAGCTGATTACGCCCTCGGATTTCAGTTCGGCATAGGCCTTGGAGACGGTGTTCCTATGCACACCTAGGAGCTGGGCGAGAGCACGCTCAGATGGAAGCACGCTGGCCATCGCAAGTTCGCCAGTGAGGATTTCCTGCTTGATTTGCCCTGCTATCTGCATGTATGTCGGGATCTTTGAATTGTGGTTAATGATAATTTTCATGGTTTCTCTCCGTGATACTGGTAGTAGCAGACTTCGAGGCGGCCGTTGTACAGCTTGCGTCGCCTGTCTGCAAGTCGCCCGAGCGACTTCTCAATCGTCTTGTCCGCAGTGATGACGAAGAGCGACCACGTCGGATTAGCCCCGAAGAAATCTCGGTAAGCCTTGTATATCTTCTCGATCGCCTCTCTGTCGCCGATTCTCTCGCCGTAAGGCGGGTTGGTAACAACTACGCCCGAGAGGCTCTTCGTCCTCATGTTTGCAACGTCGCTCGCGGCGAACTTGATACAGTCGTCGACTCCAGCAGCCTCGGCATTCGCCTTGGCGGCGGCAATCGCCTGCGGATTGATATCCAGCCCGAAAATCTTCGGATTCACCTCGTTATCGATTGCCGCATAGGCCGCCGCTCGCTCCTCCTTCCAGAGCTTCGCGGGAATCGCCTCCCACTCTTCGCTCACGAAATTCCTAGAAATCCCAGGCGCGATATTGCGAGCAATCATGGCCGCCTCAATCGGAATCGTCCCCGAGCCACAGCACGGATCGGTGAGAATCCTATCCTTATTCCAGAAGGACAGCTCCAGCATAGCCGCTGCCAGTGTCTCCTTGATCGGTGCTTCGACGCTGTGCTGCCTGTACCCACGCTTATGCAACCCAGGCCCCGTCGTGTCAAGCGTCACCGTAACCCTGTCCTTCAGAATCGTAATCTTGATATCGTAGCTGGCGCCCGTCTTCTCGAAATAATCCACGTAGTAGAATTCCTTGAGGCGCTCGATCAGCGCTTTCTCCGCTACGGACTGGCACGCTGGCACGCTCGAAAGCTTCGACTTGACGGACGAGCCGTTCACCACGAACTTGCCGTCGATCGGAATCCACTCTTCCCACGGAATCGCCTTCATCTGCTGGAACAGATCCTCGAATTCATATGCCATGAACTCCGCCATCTTGATCTGCACGCGGTCAGCCGCCCTCAGCCACAGGTTCGCGCGCACGATAGCGCGCTCGTCGCCCAGAAACGTGATTTTCCCATCCTCAGACTTTAATATCTTATATCCTAACTTTTCTATTTCTCTCTTCACGACCGCCTCGAGCCCGAAGGTCGCAGTCGCAATCAACTCTAATTTCATTCAGTTCCTCTTTTTAACTCCTAGCAATCTACTCGCGCCCGCTCGATATCCGCTCGTCATCTGCCCGTGATACGCTCGCGATACGAAAAAAAGCGCCCCCGAAGGGACGCTAAACTTTTTCTCTAAAGATAAGGTGCCCTTCTGTTAAGCGAGTTGCTTTCCAGCTTCTCCAGGACATCTAACGATTTGCCTGTTCCAACTGCAACGCAAGACTTTGGGTCCTCTGCAATTATTACCTTGATAGCCGTTCTGTCTTCGATTCTCTTGTCGATACCGTGCAGCAGCGCACCGCCGCCAGTAAGAACGATTCCAGAATTGCTGATGTCAGCCGCAAGCTCAGGCGGCGTAATCTCCAGCACGCTGTGAACCGCTTCGCAAATCGTGTGCAGCGGCTCCTCGAGCGCTTCTATCATCTCTTCTGATGTAACCTCAACACTCTTCGGGAGGCCCGTAACGAGGTCTCTTCCGCGGCATTCCATCTTGCGAATTTCATCCTCTGGGAACGCAGAACCAATCTGGAGTTTCAGTTCCTCGGCCATTCTCTCACCGATGTACAGCTTGTGCTCCTTGCGGATGTATTTGATGATTGCCTCGTCGAACTTATCGCCCGCAATCTTAACCGAAGTGCTTGCAACGACTCCGCCCAGCGAAATAACCGCGATATCCGTCGTGCCGCCGCCGATATCGATTACCATGATGCCGTCTGGCTTGGAAATATCGAGTCCTGCGCCGATTGCAGCAGCAACAGGCTCTTCCATCAGGAAAACTTCCTTGCCTCCAGCCTGCGTCGCTGCTTCGCGAACGGCTCTCTTCTCAACTTCCGTAACGCCGCTTGGCACGCAAACCATGATTTTCGGCTTGAAAAATCTGCCGCTTCCGCATGTCTTTCTGATGAAATATTTCAGCATTCTCTCAGTGATGTCGTAGTCCGAAATAACGCCGTCGCGCAGCGGTCTTACAGCCACGATATTCGCAGGCGTTCTGCCGAGCATCTGCTTCGCCTCCTCGCCAACTGCGAGAATCTCGTCCGTGTCGTTGTTAATCGCAACAACGGAGGGCTCGTTGAGCACAATACCCTTGCCCTTTATGTACACGAGCACATTCGCCGTACCCAGGTCAATTCCTACTTCAGTCGCAAATCCCATATTTGTCTCCTTTTTATATCAAAATCTACTTATCATGCATTTACCAATTCATTATACATAATTTCCGTGTCGTTTTCAAGGCATCCCAGACAATTTTTCTATCAAAAAAACTCGCCCCGCCAGATTTCTCCAGCAGAGCGAGCATCACTCTTTGACATATGCAAAATATGCGTAAATTTTCTATTTCTGAATTTTTCTAAGTGCGGATTCGGTAACGTGAGATACCAGAACGCTCGTCGTAACCGCTCCCACGCCGCCTGGCACAGGGGTAATCGCATCCACGATCGGCTCAACCGCGTCGAAATCGACATCTCCGCAGAGCTTGCCCTTCTCCTCGTTCCAACCGATACCAACGTCTATAACCGTCTGTCCTTCAACAAAATATTCAGCCCCGATAGACTCCATCTTGCCCGCACATACGATTACAATGTCAGCACGTCTAACTATCTCAGGCATGTCCACCGTCTTCGTGTGACAAATGGTCGGAGTCGCGTTCTTATGCATCAGGAGCATAGCCGCAGGTCTTCCAACGACGAGGCTTCTGCCGATTACGACCGCCTCCTTGCCCTTGCAATCTACATTATAGTAGTCCAGAATTTCCATCGCAGCCTGAGCTGTGCATGGACAAAATCCCAGCGGAGTGTTGGTAAATACGCCCGCAAGCGACCCATCCGTGCAGCCGTCCACATCCTTCTCGGGTGCGAGCATCCTGCGAGCCTTCTCGTTATCGAGTTGCTGCGGGAGCGGACGGAACATCAAAATTCCGTGGACCTGCGGATCCTCGTTCAGAGCTGTAAGCTCCTTATCGAAGTCCTCCTGCGAGATATCAGCTGGCAGAACGACGGATTTAACCGCAACGCCAGTGCCCTCGCAGCGCTTGATTGCGCCCTTCTCGTAGCTGATATCATCAGCCCTCTCACCGACGCGCAAAATCGCCAGGGTCGGCACTATACCAGCCGCCTTCAGCTCGCCAACCTGCTTGATTGTTCTTTCGTTGATTGCACTTGCAACCTCGTTACCTTTCAAAATCTTTGCCATTGTTCAAACTTTACCCTTCTATTTCTTGACGCGAGCGAGTACGGATTCGAAGATTTCGTCGCACATCGGCACGTACTTGTCGAGCATTTCCTGTGCATATTTTTCTAACATGCCAGCTCTTGCCCTATCTTCCATAGAACCCGTATTGATAAAAACGTTCAGGGAAGCACTCGTGAGCGCACCACGAAGGCAAGCCGCTGCGCAGCCTGCATCGCTGATGGCGATTGCCGTTCCGATTTTGCTCATGGCCGCAGTCAGGTCAATTGCCTTGCATACGCATTCCATAATTTCAATCGGTACGTCGCAAGCTGTCTTGAGTGCCGCCTCCATAACCATCGACTTATAGCTTCTCTCAGCCTCGGTCTCCTTAGGAAGCCCATAGGCACGAGAGAGCGGCTCGAAGGCCTCTGCGTCCTTCTCTACGAGTGCAAGGAGCTGCTGCTCTAATTTGCCCGCTTCTACCTTCAGGCGCAAAACCTCATCCTGCACGTCCGCATATTTTTTCTTTCCTACTGTGAGACTCCCTACCATGTCTGCAAGCGCAGTGCCCAGAGAGCCGACGAGGGCTGCTGCTCCCCCGCCGCCTGGCACTGGTTCTTTAGATGCAAGGAGATCAATAAAAGTCTCACAACTTTCCTTGGTTAACATATTCAATCCTCCCGCGATATGTCTTTCTTAGAACAGTCCGCTGATTACGCCGTTGTCGTCGACATCGATCTTCTCAGCTGCAGGTACCTTAGGAAGTCCTGGCATCGTCATGATGTCGCCTGTCAGCGCTACGATAAAGCCCGCACCAGCGGAAACCTTGAGGTTTCTAACCGTTACGGTGAATCCCTTAGGTGCGCCCAGAAGACTTGCGTCGTCGGAGAATGAATATTGAGTCTTCGCCATGCAGATTGGATATGATCCAAATCCAAGCTCAGTCAGCTGCTTAGCCTGCTTCTTCGCATTGTCAGTGAGAACAACGCCGTCTGCATGGTAGATATTTTTACAGATTGTCTGTAATTTTTCTTCGATTGTAAGATCAAGCGAGTAAGCCTGATTGAAATTATTCGGTTCTTCGCAGAGTCTAACTACTTCTTCTGCCAGAGCCATGCCGCCTTCGCCGCCCTTTGCCCATACTTCGGACAGAGCTACGTTTACGCCGAGCTCCTTGCACTTAGCTTCTACGAGATCGAGTTCAGCCTTAGTGTCCGTTGGGAACGCATTGATTGCAACTACGCAAGGAAGTCCGAATACGTTCTTGATGTTGGATACGTGCTGCAGTAAATTAGGTAAACCTTTTTCCAGAGCCTCGAGGTTCTCGTTATTGAGCTCAGGCTTCGGAACTCCGCCGTGGTACTTGAGCGCACGAACTGTAGCTACGATTACTACTGCAGATGGTGCGATACCAGCCATGCGGCACTTGATGTCCAGGAACTTCTCTGCACCGAGGTCAGCTGCGAATCCAGCCTCTGTTACCGTGTAGTCAGCTAACTTCATAGCCATCTTGGTTGCTGTTACGGAGTTGCATCCGTGTGCGATATTAGCAAAAGGTCCGCCGTGGATGAATGCAGGCGTTCCCTCGAGCGTCTGAACGAGGTTTGGCTTGAGTGCATCCTTGAGGAGTGCTGCCATTGCTCCCTCAGCCTTGAGATCGTGTGCGGTAACCGGTGCGCCGCTGTATGTGTAGCCAACGATAATCTTGGATAATCTTTCCTTGAGGTCGTGGATGTCGGAGGAGAGGCACAGAATTGCCATTACTTCCGATGCAACGGTGATTTCGAATCCGTCTTCACGAGGAACGCCCTGAACCTTGCCACCGAGTCCGTCTACGATATGGCGGAGCTGACGGTCGTTCATGTCAACGGCTCTCTTCCAAGTGATCTGCTTAGGGTCGATTCCGAGAGCGTTGCCCTGCTGAATGTGGTTGTCGAGCATAGCTGCGAGCAAGTTGTTAGCCGCTCCGATTGCGTGGAAGTCGCCTGTGAAGTGAAGGTTGATATCTTCCATCGGTACAACCTGTGCGTATCCGCCGCCTGCTGCGCCGCCCTTAACACCGAACACTGGGCCAAGGGATGGCTCTCTGAGCGCTACGATTGCGTTCTTGCCTAACTTGCGAAGTCCGTCTGTCAAACCTACTGAAGTAGTAGTCTTGCCTTCGCCTGCTGGAGTCGGAGTGATAGCTGTAACCAAAATCAGCTTGCCGTCTTTCTTATCCTTCTGATCCTTCAGAAGCTGGTAGTCTACCTTTGCCTTGTAGTTTCCGTACTGTTCGAGGTATTTCTCCTCAACGCCTGCCGTCTTGGCAATCTCTGTAATCTTCTTCTTTTCACACGCCTGTGCGATTTCGATATCTGTTAAAAATCCCATCTGTAAGTTCCTCCTTTTTGGTATATGACCTTATCTTTGTATTGTGAAAATTATATCCAAAATGCACTGCCTTGCCAATTCCCAAAATTAAGTATTCTCGTCAATCAAAGCTATAAATTCCATAATAAAGAAAACCGCCTTGAGCGGGCGGCTTCCTTTTGGGTGCATTAAATTTTTGGTTATGCGGCAATGCGATTTCTCGCCTCACCGTTTTTATTTTCAATAAGCCTTGAAATTCTAGGGAATTAGAACTTCTCGAGCATATTATTGAACTTCTCTGCTTCTGCAGGATCCATGTGCCAGCAGTGCTTTTCTTCTGGATAGTTGCCAGAACGAACGTCATCTGCCCATGCCATGTAAGTTTCGCAAGCGAATGGGAAGAACTCTGCATAAACCTTAGCGTGGGATGCAAACGATGGCATCATGCCGAATGTGTCGAAGTCAACCATTTCGGAACCGTCGCAAGGTGCTGATCCGGCGATGGAGATTACAGGAACTCTCAGCTTCTCAGCGATTGCCTGGGATACTTCATGAGGTGTAAGCTCGATTGTCATGCAGCCCATGCCGTTTTCCTGATATTCGTAACCCATCTTGAAAACTTTCATTGCATCTTCTGCAGTCTTGCCCATTCTCTTGTAACCGCCCTGCTTAACTGTCTGCCATCCGGATAATGCTCCGATGTGACCGAAAAGTGGAAGGTAGTTGTCGGACATGTACTTAACTCTCTCGTTTGTGATACCCATGCAAAGAAGGGAGTCAGCACCACAGTTCATGTAAAGGGAACCATTGTAAAGTGCGTCTCTGTCGGATGCATAAGTAGGTGTCTGCATGTAGAAGTTGATGTGGATTGTATGAGTGTTGTTGTGTACGCACTTGATCCACCAAGGTGCGATATTAATCTGCATTTCTGGATCTGAACCGTCTCCAGGAACTGTCAAACGGCAAACATCCAATCCGGACATATCTGCTGCCATCGTGAAGAAGTAGTCACGGTTGCCTGGGCACATCTGAACGATCTTTTCTCCATTATCCTTACATTTCTGAAGGTATGCAAGGCTCTTTCTTTCTTTGGTTACTCTTGAGCTTTTTACGTCAGCCATAGTAATTTCCTCCTTAATAAAACTTTAATAATTTCGCTTTAATGTCAATACGATTTAATGCGATTTCTTTCACATTACTTTCCGAGGTTGTCAAGACCCTCGAGAATCTTTTCTACGGATTCCTTAGGAAGGCCAACCTGTGGGAACTTCAGCAGCATACCGATCTTCATACCCATAACAGGGCCGAGCTGGGAAGCCTTTTCCTCAACGAAACCTGGGAAAAACTCTTCGATAACTGCAACTGCCTCTGGAACTTCCAGAACTTCTCTTAATTTTGAATTTCTGCTGATTGCCATAATGTTCTCCTTTCCGCCACTCTGGGCGCTCTGTGAAATTTTATACTATCATGCTAACCGAATTTGTCGGGAAATAAAATGGGTAATTTTAAGAACTTTTTTTGTCAATACTCAAAATTAACCATTTACTGCAACAAAGTAATCATGTATAATAAAAAAAACATAAGGAGGTGCCTGCAAGAGATGTATCGAACTTTTACAGATATAAAACCAGACGAAGTAGACTGGTCTGTTCTTTATCATTTTGTCGACGCGTGCGGCAAGTCGCATAACCCGCGAAGCTTCTGCATGGATATATTGGAAAACGCCGGAGAAATCTGTCCGTTTGACCGTGGGCTCCTGTTCATGCTCGATGCCAACCACAAGCTATTCGGCTACTACCTTAAGAATTTCGACGAGAAAACGAGCAAAACATATCTTGAATATTACGCGAACCAAGAAAACGATACGAACAATATCTTCCAAGACGTGCGAGAGAATCCCACCAAACCGACCATCAACGTTCGCGACTGGGAACATGAGGAGAATTCCGATTTCTTGATTAACTATGTTCACCCTCAAGGAATCAAATATACGGTTGGGTTTGCTCTCTATGACCTGAACGCAAATGTCAGGACTATCGTTGCCTTGGATCGTCTGCGTAGCGATGCATTCACCAACCGCGAGCTATATAACCTGCAGATGGGTGTCAACATCCTAAACGATTTACACAAAAATTTCTTCTACCACGGCGCAAGTCTTCGTGATATCAAGCAAGCAACGTGGCAGGAGGCCAATCTGACAGCCCGCGAAATCGAGGTTGTCGACCTCTTGGCTCAGGGCGTTTCCCCAGCCAACATCAGCAACATTCTCTATGTTTCGCAGTCCACGACGTACAAGCATATCGCGCATATTTATAGCAAAATGGGAGTTTCCACGCAGCAAGAGCTCCTCGTAAAGCTTCTGCGCAAGAGCGATTCGTAGCAGTTCGAATAATTCGCAGGGTTATTGCAAAGACCATCCGAGCCCCTCAGACCAGAGGGGCTCTTAAAATTCCTAATTTTGTCCATATGTTTCTTTTTTAATACAAGGTAAAATAGGTAAAAAGGCTCTTTATCGAGTCATAAGATTAAACCCTATACCCTATAAAAGGAGGAATAAATCATGGCAAATCGTTTGGAAGGCAAGATTGCAGTAGTAACTGGTGCTGGCTCTGGCATGGGCAAGGCAATCGCACTGGACTTTCTCAGAGAAGGTGCCAAAATAGTTGGTGTAGATATGAACGAGGCTCGTCTGGCTGAGCTCACTGCAGAGGCTGCAGATGAAGGCTACGGCTCAGATGTCCTGGTGACGATTAAAGGCAATATCTGTAACGATGAGGACTGCGACGCGGCGGTTAAGCTGTGCGTAGACACCTATGGCGGCATGAACGTGCTCTCGCACAATGCTGGAATTTCTGATGACTTCACGCTCGTAGAAGATATCCGCAACGAGGACTGGGATCGCTTGCTTGCGGTCAACCTGACTGGTTCTATGAAGGTAACACGCTCGGCTCTGCGTTACTTCAAGGCTGAGTTTGACAAGGACGAGGACTTCCAGGCTTCCATCGTAATGATTACTTCCAACGCAGCGTTTGAATCGGCAACTGGTGGCCCAGCTTACTGCGCTTCCAAGGCTGGTGCTAACGCTCTGATGAAGGCTATCGCATTCGAATATTATCGCTATGGAATTCGCTGCAATTCAATCTGCCCAGGTCCGATTCTGACGAACATCACCGATTCGGCTCCTGTCTTCAATGCAAAGGGCTCTGCTATCCACCAGGCATCCGGCTATAACGCAGACGCTTGGAAGTGGACGGGTGGCATGATCGGCTTCCCAGAGCAGGTTTCACCGCTGGCTGTTTACCTTGCAAGCGATGAATCCATATTCATGAACGGAAACTCCTGCATAATCGACAGTGGCGTTTGCTTATCAAGGTAATTCCGAAAACCAT
Organism: Anaerovoracaceae bacterium; assembly: GCA_963617285.1. Lineage (GTDB taxonomy): Bacteria > Bacillota > Clostridia > Peptostreptococcales > Anaerovoracaceae > CAG-238. Next base: position 13,214 of record CAVEOR010000010.1, read on the forward strand.
AAGTCATAAGTCAAAGAGCAGCGATTCGCGGACCCGCGAATCGCTGCTCTTTATTTTCCCTAAGGAGATATAATAAGTATATGAAAAACTACTTTTTGAACTTCTTGCCATATGTGCAGCCGCCGTCGCACAGGATGTCAACGCCTGCCAGATAGCCGTTACGCTCGTCCGCAACAGTTGCGATCGCATATCCTAATTCTTCTGGCTTTCCCATTCTCTCCTCTGCGCCGAATTTCAGCATGCTTCCGCCTTCTTCCGCCTCTAACTTACCCATGTTCGTGTCGATGAGTCCTGGGCTGAGCGAAACCACGCGGATTCCCTTCTTGCCGAGTTCGAATGCGCTTTTCTGTGCGTACCATACGACGAAATTCTTCGAAAGTGCATAAGCAAAGCCTGCCTTTTGGTAATCAGTCTTAGCGAGGTTGCTCTTCTTCAGGCACTTCTTGACGAAAGCCTCTTCATCCGTCTCTGCAAGTGCATAGGTTTTCTCGCTGATGAGGAACTTAGGAAGCACATATGCGGAGTTCGAAGCGATGTCCACGATTACGCTTCCTGCCTTCATATATTTAGAAAATTCCTGATTTACATAGACCGTGCCGAGGGCGTTTACTCTGAGCAGCTTGTCTCCACCCGCCATGTTCGGGGACATTCCAGCGGCATTGATGACATTCTTGATCTCGCCAAGGCTCGCCGCGTACTCTGCTAATTTCGCTACGCTTTCTCTGCTCGATGTGTCGCATGCGAATGCGTGTGCCTCGAATCCGAGCGCCTCAAGCTCGCTTACCGCGTTTTCAAGCTTAGCTACCGTTCTTCCTGAGAGAACGATGATTTTGCTTTCTTTGTCCATGTGCTTGGCAGCTTCCAAACCCATTCCGCTTCCGCCGCCTGTGATGACGCATACACTTTTGTTCATACTTAACCTCCGTTACAAATTATCTTGGATAATCGTGATAATCAAATGATAATAGCTTGATTATATTTTATCAATTTCTGTGCGGGAGTATATAGCTAAAAATGCGTATTTTTTGCCTGCTCATAGATCCAGTCCTCTGCCTTGCGGCGGCGAAGGTCCGACTCGAGCATCTCGAAATTCTCGCCGAAGAATTTTTTGATGAAGTCTATCGTAGTGTTCTCCTTGCGCGCCATCTCGTTTGCGCGTTCCTTCAGTTCTTCTGCGGTTACCTCGAACTCGTCGCGAGCCATGAGCTCCTTCATGACGAGTTCCTCCTTCACGTTAAACAGCGCAATCTCGGCGATATCCTCGCTCATTTCTTTGAGCTCCATCTCCTGCTCAATCGGGTTACCGTGGCTCCGCCCAGCCATGGTTGCGTAGGTCATGCGGTGCCGCATATCCGCGTAGATGAGCTCGACTTCCGCATCTAACATCTCTTCCGGAACTTCGATCGGATAGTCTATTATAAATCTGCGAATTGCCTCTTCCCTTGAAATCATAATTTTCTCCTATTTAATATTGCTTGCGTCGAAAACTGGCTTTTCGTCCACGTGGTCGTATACGCCTGCCTCGCCCGTGAGGAGCGTGCTGCTTACGGAAACCGCTGCTGCGAGTGCCATGCGGCTCACCTTCACTGGGTCGATTATTCCAGCTTCCAACATATCTATATAGTTGCCGTTTTCCGCATCAAATCCGATATTGCCCGTCTGACCGAGCAGCTTGCCGACGATTTCGCTACCGTCGAGCCCCGCGTTCTCCGCAATCTGCCTTGCAGGCGCCTCCAGCGCCTTCAGCAAAATCTCTGCACCGGTCTTCTTGTCACCAGAAAGCGTATCTGCGTAGCTACGAACCGCTGGAATGAGGCTAAGGAAAGCTACTCCGCCGCCGGCAACTACGCCCTCTTCAAAGGCCGCCCTTGCTGCGTTCACCGCGTCTTCTGCTCGCATCTTCTTCTCCCAGAGCTCTGTCTCCGTCCTGCCGCCGACATCTATCTTCGCTACGCCGGATACGAACTTCGCAAGTCTTTCCTCGTAGCGCTTCTTATTGAACTCGTAATCGGTGCTTTCGACCAGGTGCTTGAGCTCTTGGATTCTCTTCTCGACTATTTCCGGGTCACCGCCAGCTCCAGTTATCACGGTCTGGTTCTTCGTGACCTTCACGTATTCAGCCGTTCCCAGCATGTCGAGAGTTGCCTCTCTGAGCGAAAGTCCCAGCTTCTTCGTGATATACGTTGCTCCGGTCTGTACCGACATGTCGTCCATTCTCCACTCGCGGCCCTCGCCGTAGAATGGGGCCGTGACGCACACGATATCCATGTCGCCCTCGACCTTGTTCTTGAGGATGAGGGACATTGCCTCGCCCTCTACGCCGTCGGAAATAATGAGGCATGGCCTGTCAGATTCCGCAACTTCTATGAGTATCGGCAGCAAATCCTGCACATTGGAAATAGTCCCTTCGCATATCAAAATATATGGATTGCGCAGTTCCGCATATGTCTGATCCTTGTTGGTCGCCATGAGCGGTGAGAGGAAGCCCTTTTCGAATACTATGCCTTCCAGCACCTCGACGCTGGTCTGGGCCTTGCCTGAATCTGCGACTTCGCAAACTCCCTCAAGGCCGACTCTGTATATCGCCTCGCCGATCATCGATCCTAAGTCTACGTCCTCACAGGATATCGCTGCCACGCGCGAGATTTGCTCCTGAGTTTCAATCGGCCTTGCGATTTCGCCGAGCATCTTCTGTGCGACTTCCGCTGCCCCGTTCAGTCCGTCGCGTAGAGCGAGCGGATGAGCACCCGCTGCCAAGTTGCGCAGACCAGATTTCAGGATCGACTGCGTCAGTATCGTCGCCGTGGTTGTGCCGTCTCCTGCGGTATCGTTGGTCTTAACCGCTGCTTCCTTCAGGAGTTCTGCTCCCATGTTTTCTATCGGGTCTGGCAGGATAACCGCCTTCGCGATGGTCACGCCGTCGTTTGTCACCAGTGCATGCGCGCCCCTGCTCATCGGGTCTGAGTATTCCGTTCCCTGCAGGCTCGCCTTCTGGTACATGATGACGTTTCTGCCCTTCGGTCCGAGCGTAACCTTCACGGCATCTGCGACCTTGTCTATTCCGCTAATCATGCGGTTTCTCATTTCTTCGCTGAAAATTATATCTCTTGACATCTTATCACCTCAATTTTGCTGTAGGTGGCTCATTGCACTGTTGCCTATATTGTACTGCGTGCATACGTACCTGAGTTTCGAGCCACTAGCAGCGCTCCTCGGTTACCGTATAGTTACAGTTTGCCACTCTAAGTTCATTTTTAGTATACCACATTTGCGCTGGCTATGGTATTGGCAATTTTGGGTATATGGGCGGCTGGCACACTTCTTGCGGCGGAAGGCCGGGCACCCGCGCAGCCTTCGCAAGAAGTGTGCCAGCCGCCCCAATCAAAAATGCTCCCCAAGCAGCCAATATTGCAGGCCCCGAGAGAGCATTTTTCTACCTTATTTCTAGACGCCGATTTTTCTATCTCCCATCGCCCTTAATCGCAGGATTTTTCGTCCACAGCTAGGCGGCAAGCCTAGTTATTTTTGTTGGACTCTACGAAACGCTTAATCTTCTGTCCCGTCGTCTTCTCGAAATCGTCCTTCCTGATGTTGATCTTCTTGATTTTCTTGAAGAACGGAAGTCCCTTGTTGATTTCGTCGATATCTTCCCAAAGAGCCTTTTCGACCTTCTCCGGAATCTCAGCCGCTTCCTCGCCGATCTTCGCCTTGATTTCTTCCATGTCAGGCTTGATGGTAGCGACGATAACGTCATCCTGTCCCGACTCATCGCTGAGCGCCCAAACCATGGATTCGCTTACGAGCGAGCTCTTGCCAAGATAATACTCGAGCTCCTCTGGGAATACGTTCTTGCCGTTCTTGGCGATGATGACATTCTTCTTACGGCCTGTGATATAGATGTAAACGCCATCCAGATAGCCGAGGTCGCCAGTGTGGAACCAGCCGTCCTCGAGAACCTTGGCGGTCTCCTCTGGCATGTTGTAGTAGCCCATCATTACGTTCGGACCCTTGAGGCAAATCTCACCGACGCCGTCCTCGTCCTGGTCGACGATCTTAACTTCTACGCCTGGAAGCACGTGGCCAACGGAATCGTTACGCGGATTGCAGTCTGGGTTCAGCGCTGCCATAGGTGCGCACTCCGTGAGACCGTAGCCTTGAACCGCCATGATTCCGAGGTCGCGGAAGAACTGCAGAATCTGTGGGTCAATTGCAGCGCCGCCAGCGATAATCATATCCATATTGCCACCGAAGACATTGAGGATGTCCTTGAGCAAAATCTTGTTGAGGTTGAGTCCAATCTTGGAGGTCTTCTTGTTGAGAGCCAAGACCTTATTAACAGTCTTCTCCTTGCCCTGCTTTCTGATGTTTTTCCAAATCGCCTTATACAGCATCTCGAATACGAGCGGAACGCCGAGGAAGAACGTAGGCTTGATTTCCTGCAGATTCTTCTGGATGTACTTGAGGCCTTCGCAATATGCAACGCAAGCGCCCTTGTACATCGGCATCAGGAAGCCGCATGTGCACTCGTATGTGTGGTGAAGCGGAAGTACGCTAAAGAATGTGTCTTTCTCATTTGTATCAAGAAGCGTTGGCGCGCTCATCAGGTCGCAGCAGATATTCGTCTGCGAAAGCATTACGCCCTTGGCAACTCCGGTCGTGCCTGATGTGAACAGCAGAACGCCCATTTCATCTGGGTACATCTGCGCGTCGAGGTAGGAGCGGTCACCGCCTTCGATGAGATTCCTACCCTCTGCAATCATGCCCTTCCAAGAGTAAACTCCGTCCTTTTCTGCCTCATCCTCTGCCTCGAGGTTTACGAGCAGGTCGAGCTTTGTCTCGCCTCTCTCTTTGATATCCTGAAATATGCTAGTAAATTTCTTAGTAAAGAAAATGCCTTCTACGTCAGCTGTGCGAATCAGCCCTTCGAGCTCCTCAGCACCCAGTCCCTTGTCGAGCGGAACTACAACGCCGCAGCCGCAAGTGATTGCAAGGTAGGACGAAGCCCACTGATAGCAGTTGTCACCGATGACCGCAACTCTCTTGTCCTTGAGTCCGTGCGCAATGAGCGCCGTTCCGATTGCGTTCAGGTCGTCGAGCACCTGTCCGTAGGTAACCTCACCGAACGGCTCGCCCTTGACGAAACGCTGCTTGAACGCAACATGGTCTCTGCCGTATCTTTCGATGCTCTTGTTCATCATATCCTTGAGGTCAGTAATCGGATGGCTGACCTTATACATAATCTCCGGGTCATCCATCGCGTTAATGCTAGCGATGAAGTCCTCGGCACGCTTAAGCTCCATGGCCTTTTGTTCTTTGTAATCCATTTATTTATCTCCTTGAACCTAGTATCCAATACAAGATTAACACGCAAATCGTGCAATGTCAAGCTTTACATTCCCTTTTTCGTGTGGTAAAATGGCTACAGAGGTGAGAAAATGGGTGGTAAAATCAGCAAAACACGAACATTATCGGATGATACGATAAAAAACTTTCATATTCCGCGTTGGAACGAACTTCCCGCAATAGATTTATACATGGACCAGGTGATCGCATTCATCGACGGCTCGCTGGGTCCTTTCTTCGCGGCGGTTGGCGCAGCGCCGCTTACCAAGAGCATGGTCAACAACTACGTCCGCGCGAAGATCGTCGACGCACCGATCAACAAGAAATACCCGAAGCTTTCGCTTGCCATGATTATAGTCGTCTATATTCTGAAGAGTTGCTATGCGACGGACGAGGTCGGCAAGCTCATCAAGCTCGGCATCAGCATTGATACGACCGAAATCACATACAATCGTTTCTGCGACGCAATCGAAGAGGCACTCGCAGCGGTCTTCTCCGGCACGATCAACATCAAAGACGAAGAAATCCCAGGCCGCGACAACCAGTACCTCATGGCCAACTTTGCGCTTTCGTTCGCCACCAAAATCTACGTGCAGAGCAAGTTCCTCTGCCTCATGTAATCGAAAATTCAAAACTTTATGTATCAATATGTATCAAAAAATCAGCCTCTCGGCTGATTTTTTCGTCGTTCTAGTCGTCGAGCAGCATGCGGTCACTGCTGATGCTGAATTTCTCGATCAATGTCT
>CAVEOR010000011.1:0-18575 GCA_963617285.1 Anaerovoracaceae bacterium
TGAGGTCGCGCCCGAGGTTCGCCGATAGCCTTGCGCAGAGCCAGCAGCCGAGCATTGTCAGCCCACCAGAAATCACGGCCACAGCGAGCATAACGAACCCGTCGCCCACGAGCTCGTTCATGCCAACTCCGCTGACCGCCGCATTGATCATATTCGCTGCGATGGTCGGCACCAGAAGCGAGCCGCCTACGTCGCAGAACATTATGAACATGACGAACACAAGCATCCCGCGATATGGGCGCAGGTACTTCATCAAATTTTTCAGCGCGTTTTTCGTTGAAACTTTTGTCGAATTTGTTGAACCTTTTGACATAGAATTTTACCGCCTTATCTAACTGTTCCTATGCCATGAAGCTGGCGAGGAAGAGGGGCAGGACGCTCTGGGAGTATTGACAGAGGGAGTAGCTGCCGCTGGAGATGCACCAGTCGTACATCAGACCGCGCTCGAACATCGCGTAGGCCTTGGTGATGTCGTTGACCGAGAACTCGTCCTTGAAGAAGCCGGTTTGTTTGCCGTCTGCGGCTATCTGGCGGAGCAGCTTATAGTATGTTCTGCTCGGATTCATCATGTGCCGCTCGCCGCTGGTGATGAGCTGGGTTGCAAACAGCTGGCTGAGAAGCTCTACGGAAACAGTGTTATCGATCATCAGGAAGAGTTCCCTGTTCATTGTAATGAGCTTCTCGGCAGGGGACAGGTTCGAATCCATCGTCTCCACCAGCTCGTCGTATTTCTCATCGAATAGGTAGGAAAGCGAGGACAGCAAAGCGTCTTTCCCATCAAAATAATGGTAGAACGAGCCTCGCGATGTGCCCGATGCTTCGACTATTTCTTCGACAGTTGTGTTGTCATAGCCCTGCTCGTAGAACAGCTGCCACGCTGCGGAAACTATTTTGCTCTTGGTGTTTCTGGAATTTTTCTTTTTCATGTGAAATCCTAACTTTCATAATAAATTTCTTAAAAAATTTTTTATTTATTTTTGATGTGCTTTTTTGTATAGAATATAGTATAGCCGATAAAGACTGGAAAATCAATATGGTTTTGAAAAAAGTGTGTGTGAAATATCGAAAAGTGTACAGAAAGCGTTCTGTGTTTCGTTCTTGTTTTATTTGTGCTATAATGCACGAGTGTTTAGATAAAGAAAGAAAATCGCTCGAGAAGAAAATGGGCGAAAATGAGGGGGACAAAATGAGTTTCAAATTAGCAAAGTATGTAGAACCGGATTTTACGCAGGAGATGTTCGTGAATGCGCCGAACGCGACTCTGGTGAAGGCACCGCACGCGAAGGCGGCTCCCAAGGGTTTCCACGCGACATCGATTTATCCGGAATACTTCAAGATAGATGGTAAGTGGCACCTGGCGGAGGACAGCAGAATGGATGCGGTTCCGGTGTGGGACGGCGAGAAAATCCACGTTGTCGAGTTCCGCAACATCCGAGAGGATGACATGGTCGTTGTCGGCAGGACGGAAGACGCCAGCGAAGGCATATATGTGCACGACAATTGCTTCGCTCGTGAGGGCGAGGAAGGCGCGAAGAACACGTTCGCGTTCAGACAGTCCAGAAGCCGCGAGACTTCATTTACGCAGGATTACAAGGACCTGGTTGAACTTCTGAAGTACGAGAAAGAGCACAATGGCTATGTGGTTTGGGTGCTCGGGCCTGCTTGCAGCTTCGATATCGAGGCGCGTCGCGTGATGGGCGAGCTGGTTGCACAGGGTTATTGCCAGGCACTTCTTGCGGGCAACGCGCTTGCGACGCACGACCTTGAGGGCGGTTTCCTCGGAACGGCGCTCGGCTGCGATATCGAGAACCAGAAGCTTCATTATATGGGACATTACAACCACCTCGATACGATCAATGCAATCAACACATATGGCTCGATTCCTGCGTTCATCGAGGGCGAGGGTATAAGCAGCGGCATCATTTACAATTGCGTCAAGCACAATGTTCCGTTCGTTTTGAATGGCTCGATTCGTGATGACGGCCCGCTGCCAGAGGTTTATGAGAACAATTACGTCGGTCAGGACACGATTCGCTCGCACGTGCGCAAGGCAACGACGGTAATCGGCATGGCGACCGTGCTTCATACGATTGCGACTGGCAACATGACACCGACATACCGCGTGCTCGAGGACGGAACGATTAGACCGGTTTACTTCTACATGGTCGACACGTCGGAGTTCGCGGCGAACAAGTTAGGCGACCGCGGCAGCCTGGCAGCCAAGGGAATCGTGACGAACGTTCAGGACTTCATGCGCAACATCAGCGCAGGACTCGGAATTTAGACGAGCCGAAGAGATTTACACATAATTTGGAGGAAAATTAAAATGTTTAATATGGAGACGATAGCCTTTCTTGGCTATTTCATAATACTATTCTTTGTAGCGATGTTTTTCTTCTTCAACGGAGATAACAAAAATCAGGAAGATTACTTCCTCGGCGGACGCTCGATGGGTCCGTGGGTTACGGCGATGTCGGCTCAGGCTTCTGACATGTCGGCTTGGCTGCTCATGGGTCTGCCAGGCTCAATCATGGCGTTCGGATTCGGCCAGATGTGGATTGGTATCGGCCTGGCACTCGGCACGGCTGCTAACTGGATTTTCTGCGCTAAGCGTCTGAGAAAGTTCTCGAAGGTTTCTGGGGACGCGATCACGGTTCCGCAGTATCTGTCGAACAGATTCCTCACAGGTTCCAAGGCGCTTCAGGTAATCTGCGCGATCATCTTCCTCATTTGCTTCACTGTATACGTTGCGTCGGCATTCGTTGCTGGTGCGTCCGTATTCACGATGATCTTCCCGAACTTCTCAGAGAAAACAGGTATGATTCTCAGTGCCGTAATCATCATTGGATATACGTTCCTCGGCGGATTCAAGGCTGTATGCTGGACGGACTTTTTCCAGGGCCTGCTGATGCTGGCAGCGCTGCTCGCAGTTCCTATCATCGTATTCGCTACGCAGGACATCGACACGACCTTGCTTCAGACGGTTTATGAATACACGGATGCTTCCGGCGCGGTTGTAACTTGCGACTTCGGTTCGGGACTTTTCTCGGCTAGCTGGAAGGACATCGTCAGTGGACTTGGCTGGGGCCTCGGCTACTTCGGTATGCCGCACATTATAGTCCGCTTCATGTCAATCGAGAAGCCTTCCATGATCAAGAAATCCGCAACTGTTGCAATCATCTGGGTTGTGCTCGCACTTCTCTGTGCTTGCCTCGTTGCTTACCTCGGCAGAATCTTCGTCGGAGAAGAGCTCCTGACTCAGGGCCTGCAGAAGACGGTATTCATGTCAATGGCAAGAATGTTCTTCGATCCGCTGTTCTCGGGGCTCCTGCTTGCGGCAATCATGGCAGCGTGCATTTCCACGGCTGACTCGCAGCTGCTCGTTGCATCCAGCTCCTTCACATCGGATATTTATCAGCCGATTCTCAGAAAGGACGCTTCCGACCGCGAAGTTCTGTGGGTTGGCAGAATCATCGTTGTGCTCGTTGCGCTCATAGCATTCCTGCTCGCATCCTCGAAGGGTGCTGGCGCTCAGGCTATCATGAACCTCGTTGAGAACGCTTGGGGTTGCTTCGGTGCGGCGTTTGGACCGACGATTCTCCTGTCGCTTTTCTGGAGAAGGTTCAACTATGCGGGCGCTTGTGCCGGCGTTATCACCGGTGCTGTTGTCGACGGACTGTGGCTCGCGTTCCTGTCGAATTCGACTGGGATCTACGAAATCATTCCGGGCTTCATCGCTTCGCTCGTCGTTGCGGTTGTCGTAACGCTGGCTACGAAGGAACCGTCTGAAGAGGTTGAAGCTATCTTCGACGCGGCTTCGGCTGAGGACTTCGATGAATAGATAAATGCTAATTGCGGCCGCCATGGGGTGTTTGACTCTGTGGCGGTTTTTCTGTGCGGCGGGCGGCGGCAAGCCAGCCCCTCGGGCAGCCTGGGGGCTGGCTTGCGTTCGAGCCTCGCTGGGCTCTATGGGCTCAGGTTGCTTACGGAGGCTCGAACTCGGCAGGTTGCCCCAGGAGCAACGGAGGCAACCTGCCGCGCCGCCCGCCGCACCCAAAACCTCGGGGTAGGAACAGGGTTTAGCGACCAAAAAAATCGCCGGAAATGGCTTGTATACAAGCTTTTGAGACTTTACATTGACGGCAAAAAATGCTATTATATTTCAATAAAGAGGTAAAAAATTAATGAGCGGCAGAAGCAATAATTCACTTGGAGAAATAGCGAAAAACACTGCCATCGCGGCTGTAGGTCTCGCAATCTACGGCGTGGGGCTTTATTTAACGATCAATGCGGGAATCGGCGTAGCGCCGTGGGACTGCTTTTACCTGGGCATCAGCAAGGTGACGGGTATCATATATGGTAATATATCGGTCGGCGTTGGCTTCCTCGTAATCGTAATCGACTGGATTCTGAAGGAGAGAATCGGCATAGGCACGATTATAGATGCGATTATCGTCGGCAAGACGGTCGACCTTTGCGGATACATCGGGCTAATCAACGAGCCGGATTCGATGTGGGTTGGAATCGGCGTCATGCTCATCGGGCTCGTGCTCGAGGGACTCGGCCAGTTCATATACATGGGATCGGCTCTCGGCTGCGGACCGTTCGACGGGCTGATGGTCGCGCTCAGCAAGCGTTGGAAGAAGGTCACAATTGGAATGATCGGCATAATGCTGAACGCCTTCGCCTTCGTGGGCGGCTGGATTCTCGGCGGACCGATCGGCATCGGGACAATCATAAGCGTGCTTTTGATGTCGCCGATAATGGAAGCGATATTCAGGCTCCTGCACTTCGAGGCGGAGTCGGTGACACACCAGGATATTTTCAAGAGTGCCCGCGTAATCGTAGGCAAGACAGAATAGCGGAATAGATAAGGGAGAGATGATATTGAAAGAGACAATCAAGGACTTTTTAATAGAGCATGCGGCACTCGAGCCGGTGTCCTTCCACATGCCGGGGCACAAGGGCTCGGCGATATATAGAGAAAACGGCTACGGCGATTTCCTGGAGCGAATCATGGATTGCGACATTACGGAAATTCCAGGGGCGGATAACCTGTTCCAGACGGAGGGAATCATCGCCCAGACCATGGAGAGATACCGCAGATTATATAACGTAAGAAAATCGTATCTATTGGTGAACGGCAGCTCGGGCGGGCTGATTGCTGCGATTCTGGCGAGCGTTCGCCGCGGCGGCAAGCTCATCATGGCTCGGAACTGCCACAAATCGATATTTAATGCTTTGGGGCTTGCCGACATCACGCCGATCTACGCCTACCCAGACGTGCTGGCGCAGTACGGCGTGCTGGGAGGCATCTCAGCGGCGGAAATTGGGAGATGCCTCGCGGCGAACCCCGACGCAGACGCTGTCATAGTCCCATCGCCTAATTACTATGGCATCACGAGCGACATATCGCAAATAGCCGATGTGGTGCATGCGGCGGGGAAGATCCTGATTGTTGACCAGGCGCACGGCGCGCACCTGAAGTTTTTCCAAGGCGCGGCTGGCGCGGGCCTTGCAAGTGGAGCGGAGTTCCAAGGCGCGGCGACGGGCCAGTGGGCGGCGGGTCGTTCGGTGGAAGAAGGTATTCTGGGCGCCGCGGAGCGCTCGGCCGCGACCGAGTTCCCGAGGGCGGCCGAGGACCAAGGTGCAGACATGGTCATCAATAGCACCCACAAGACCCTCGCATCATGGACTCAGAGTGCTATCCTGAATGTCTGCACGGACAGGGTAGACCTGAACATCCTCGAGGACAAGCTGCAGACGATCGAGAGTTCCAGCCCTTCGTATCCGATGATGGCAACGCTCGACATCAACGCAGACCTGCTCGAGAAGAAGGGCGCAGAGCTCATCAGAAGCTGGGCAGAGAACTTAGACTGGTTCTATACCGAGGTCAAGCAAATCCCAGGTGCCATCGTCATGGAACACGAGGCACTTGATCATACGAAGATAAACATAGACATGTCGGCCTACGGGCTGAACGGCAACGAAGTCGAGGAACTGCTCATGGAGAAGGGAATTTTCCTCGAGCTCGTGACGGGCAACATCATCATGTGCATGAGCGGAATCGGCAACAAGCGAGCTGACTACGAGAGGCTACTCGCGGCACTGCAGGACATCGCCGCAACCCACAAGCTCTGCCATGAGGAGAGAATGGAACAGCCGCAAGCGTTGACAGTCAAGCTAGACTACGCAGGCGTTCCGCGCGAGAGGCAGATGCTGCCGATAGACGAAGCGGCAGGCAAGGTTTGCGCATCATCGCTCATCCCGTATCCGCCAGGCGTTCCAATCGCCTGCCCTGGAGAGGTCCTCACGCAGGAAGTAATCGACTACGTGAAGGCAAGGCGAGCGGCAGACGAGAAAGTAATCGGAATCACCGCCGACGGCAAAGTCAGCGTCGGCAAATAGAGAGGAGGAATCGCAACATGCAGAAGGCAAAACGCTTAGAAAAAGGCGACACGATAGGTGTTGTATCTCCGGCGAGCCCATCCTGGGCGAAGAGCGAAGTCACGAGGGCGAAGGAATACCTCGAAGGACTCGGCTACAACGTCGTAATCGGCAAAAACGTGAACAAGACGAAGGGCTTCACGGCTGCAAGCGAGCAGGACAGAGCAGATGACATCAACGAAATGTTCGCTCGCCCAGACATCGACGCGGTTTTCGTGACGCAAGGCGGCTACGGCTCAGCCCAGCTCATCGACAAAATCGACTACGAGCAAATTCGTAAAACCCCGAAGATCTTCACGGGCTTCAGCGACATCACATCCCTGCACCTTGCGATTCACAAGTTCGCAGACGTAGTGACGTTCTACGGCCCAGGCATGACCAGGTTCAACGAAGAAGACCTGACCGACTACACGAAGGAAAGCTTCTTCCGCACGCTGACGAAGGCAGAAGCACCGGGTGAGATCAAGAAGGTAAACGAGAAAGACTGGCTCGTGACCATAAGCGGCGGCGCATGCGAAGCACCGGTAATCGGTGGCTGCATGACGCTAATTTGCTCGAGCCTCGGCACACCATACGAAATCGACTGCAAAGGCAAAATCCTCTTCATCGAAGACGTGGACGCGGAGCCGTGGACGTTCGACCACATGCTTTGCCACCTCAAGAACGCAGGCAAATTGGACGACGCGGTTGGCTTCATCATCGGCCATTGCGAAAACTGCGTTCCGTTCAAGTACGAACCAGGCTTCCTCTGCGACAACTCCATCGAGGACGTGCTCATGTACTACATCGAGCCGCTTGGCAAGCCGGCACTCTTCGGGCTTCCAATGGGACACGGAGATCACCTTGCAACGCTCCCGCTCGGAGTCAGATGCAAGCTGGACGCAGACGCAAAGACATTTACAGTATTGGAGAATGGCGTCATTTAGCCATTTATCTTATAAAAAATTCTTCAACAACATTCTACTAACTAATTCTAACAAGTTAATTCAAACGGACTAATTCAAACAATTTATCAAGGAGGGACAGACAATGAAACAGAAAATGACAGGCAAGAAGAAATTACTCGCTTTAGTGCTTTCAATCGTTATGGTGTTCACTTTCGCAGGTTGCGGAGGAAGCAGCAGCGATTCGGGCGATGGCGAAGTAATCTTCAACGTTGCAACGAGCGGCGGATTCGACACATTCAACTTCTTCACGACGGAAAGCTCGACGGTTTACGACTGGCTGAACATCGTGTACGATTCGCTGATTGCATATGACGAAGACTACAATGCAATTCCAAGGGTTGCAACGGATTGGACGGTTTCCGACGACGGCTTGACTTGGACATTCAATCTGAGAGACGATGTATATTTCTCCGATGGCGAGCAGCTCACATCCGCTGACGTCAAGTGGACATACGAAAACGCAATCAACAGCTACATGTACTCAACTCACGCAGACGGCTTCGACTCAATCGAGTGCCCGGACGATTTCACAGTTGTGTTCAACTGCAGCTATGCTAAGCCGGACATGCTCTATCAAATCATTCCGATTCTGCCAGAGCACATTTGGGCAAATGTTGATGACCCGCTGACATATGAGACTACAGACGTTGTAGGTTCCGGACCTTTCATCTATGACGAATCGAGAAGCGGCACAGGAAGCAACGCATTTGTTAAGAACGAAAACTACTGGGGCGACGTTCCGAAGATCGACGTTCTGGTATTCACTGAATACGACAACACGGACGCAATCGCACAGGCACTTAAGCTCGGCGAGGTTGACGCAGCTTATACGCTGGAAATGACTCAGATGGAGACGCTCCAAGCGGACGAAAACATTGATGTTCAGAGCTTCGAGTCCAAGGACCTCGAATACATGGGCTACAACATGCTCGACGAATTCTGCGGCGACAAGGCGATTAGACAGGCTATCGACTACTGCGTTGACAAGGACAAGGTAATCGAAATGAGCTATTCGGGACTCGCAGAGAAATCCTACGGCCCAGTAACGCAGGAAGATTACAGATACGACCCTGCTGACAAGCGCGACCTCAACATCGATAAGGCAAACGAACTTCTCGATGCGGCAGGCTACAAGGATACAGATGGCGACGGCATCCGCGAGATGAACGGCAAGAAAATCAGCATCGAAGTCACTACAGCTTCCGACAGAAGCTCGTGGCAGAGTGCGACGGTTAACATGCTCATCACCAACTGCGGTGAGGCTGGAATCGAAATCACTTGGAACCCAATGGAAAAGACAGCTATGTGGGATACTTGCTACGACGGCAACCCTGATTGGCAAATCGTAATCGACGGCTGGGGCGGAGACTCTGATCCAGGTGCTTTGATGGGAATTTTCTACGATTATGAAAACGGCGGCTATGCGGGAGTTTCCTACCAGAGCAAAGCGTTCGACGCAGCATATGACAAGGTAAAGGAGACAGTCGACATCAAAGAACGTGCGAAGTACATCGAGGAGTGCCAGGCAATCCTCTACGAAGATTGCCCTTACACATTCCTCTGCTTCCCAGAGAAGATCCAGGCAATCAACTCGGGCGAGTGGACTGGCTACAAGGCAATATCCAACGGATTCTTCGATAACGAAATCGCTTACAACTATTGCCACATCGAAGCTAAGTAGACTATAAGATAGGCAAAAAGGAGGCGAAAGAATTGGCTGCAAGAACATTAAAGCGATTCATCTTCGCTTGTATAACGATATTCTTTGTAATAGCATTTAACTTTTTTCTATTTAGAGTAATGCCTGGCGATATCACCACGATTATCGCGAAGGCTACGACATCGGACGAAGTTAAGGCGAGATTGCTTGCAGAGGCTGGCGTTGACCAGCCCCTGCTCACGCAATTTTGGATATATCTCAAAGATCTGCTGACGGGAGATTTCGGGGATTCATTCTATACATATGATGGAAGCTCGAACGTTTGGCAGATCATAGTTGGTCGCATTCCGAACACGGTTATCCTGCTGCTCTGCGCTGAGTTCATCGCAATCGTGCTCGGACTCATCATCGGCGTTGTCTGCGCCCAGAAACGCGGAACGAAGCTCGACACCGGCCTGCTCTCAGGCTCGCTCGTGCTCTACTCCATGCCGACGTTCTGGTTCGCAATGCTTCTAATCTTCATCTTCTGCGTTGGAATTCAGATATTCCCGACGGGCGGCATATCGACGCCCGGGACGAATTACCAAGGCTGGATGCTCGTGAAAGACTATGTGAAGCACATGATTTTGCCGATGCTTTGTATGGGACTTTTGATGGTCGGCTGCTACGCGGTGACGATGAGAAGCACCATGATCAACATCTTGACAGAGGACTATATCAACACGGCAAGGGCGAAAGGATTCTCGACCCGCTACATTCTCCTGCACCACGCGATTCCGAATGCGATGGTGCCGATGGCGACGATTATCGCTCTGAACATCGCGGCGATCCTCGGCGGTGCGGTTCAGCTCGAGACCCTGTTCAGCTGGAAGGGACTGGGGCAACTCATGTACGAGGCGCTCAATAGGCGCGATTACCCAGTTCTGCAGGGCTGCTTCTTCGTTTCGACGGTCGCTGTAATTATAGTCAATTTCATAATGGATACTCTCTACGGATTCATCGATCCGAGAGTAAAGAGTTAGGAGGCGGGCCATGCGAAGAAGATATGACACGGAGCAACTGCGGCGCAACCTCCGAAAGACGAAAACAAAAGAATTTTTCAAAGAAGTTTGGGCGAACAAAATGGCCAGAGTCGGAATCATCATCATCGGGATTTTCGTTTTGATGGCGATAATCGGGCCAATACTCATGCCGTTTAAGACGACGGATATTGCTGCATCGAGGGCAGAGGTCTTCAATTCCCCTTCGCTTCAGCACCTGCTGGGGACGGATAACCAGGGCAGAGACGTGCTCGCGTATCTGGTAAACGGTTCGAGAAGCTCGCTCTTCGTTGGACTGACGGCGACCATCATTTCGATGGTTCTGGGCACGCTGATTGGAGTCACTGCGGGATATCTCGGCGGTTGGGTCGATAATCTGCTGATGCGAATTACTGACTTTTTCCTCGTACTCCCATGGCTTCCATTCTGTATGGTGCTCGCGTCCATACTCGGCAACAGCATCTGGAACATCATCCTCGTAATCGGACTGACGGGCTGGTCGGGAACTGCCAGAATCATCAGAGCGCAGACGCTTTCCGTCAAGGAACAGCCTTATGTCGAGAGGGAGAAATCCATCGGCGCACGCAACGGATACATAATGATGAAGCATATTTTGCCGAATATATTCCCGCTCGTATTTGCGGAAGCGATTTTGATAGTATCATCCTCGATTCTGACGGAGACTTCGCTCGCGTTCCTCGGACTCGGCGACCCTACGAACCCGAGCTGGGGCACGATGCTCAACGACGCGTATTGCACAGGTGCGATGACCGTCGGCGCATGGTGGTACTTCATCACGCCGGGCATTTGCGTAATTCTCGTTGCTCTCGGATTCACGCTCATGGGATACGCATTCGATGAGATTCTCAATCCGAAGCTGAAGGAAAGATAGGGGGTGCGCACATGCAGTTATTAGAAGTAAAAGATCTAAAGACATATTTTACGACATCAAAGGGCAAAGCCAAGGCTGTGGACGGCGTGTCATTCTCGCTTGACTACGGTCAGTGCTTGGGACTCGTTGGCGAGTCGGGCTGCGGCAAGACGACGACAGCCCTGTCGATTTGCCACCTGCTACCGAAGGAAGGAAAAATCGAGGGCGGACAAATCCTCGTGGAAGGCGTGGATTACAGCACGCTCACCGAAGAGGAAATCATGAAGCACCGTTGGGCGGATGTTTCGATCATATTCCAGGGCGCGATGAACGCGTTCAATCCAGTCAAGAAAGTCGGTTGGCAGATTGCAGAAGCCTGCATACTTCACGAAGGTATGAGCAAGGAAGAAGCCTGGAAGCGAGCTGGCGACCTATTCGAGATGGTTGGAATTGCCCGCGAGAGGGTCAGCCAGTATCCGCACGAGTTCTCGGGCGGTATGAAGCAGAGAGCGATGATCGCTATGGCGCTCGCGTGCAGCCCGAAGCTTATCATAGGTGACGAGCCGACGACAGCACTCGACGTAATGATACAGGCACAGATTCTCGAATTGTTGGAAAAACTCAGGAAAGACCTGAACATGGGCATGATTCTCATCACGCACGACCTGTCGATTCTCAGCGAGACATGCGACAAGATTGCGGTTATGTACGCAGGCAAGATTGCAGAGCTGGGCACGGTGGACGATATTTTCAATCACCCGATGCATCCGTACACGAAGAGACTCCTTGATTGCTTTCCTAATATAAATAGTAGGGAAAGGGTAATCCCAGAGGGAATCCCTGGCTATCCGCCGAGCCTCATCGACCCGCCATCGGGCTGCAGATTCTGCCCGAGGTGCACGGAGGCGGTGGCGGCTTGCTCGCAGGAGGAGCCGAAATACATACAGGTTGGGCCAGAACACTTCGTCTCGTGCCACCTGTGCGAGGCGAGCAGCGACGTGCGCCAGGAGAAAGGCGGTGAGGCAAATGGCTGAGAAAATGCTTGAAGTCAGAGACTTAAAAGTATACTTCGAAGTGAAGAAAGGCTTCGCGTCCTCGTTCTTCGGCAAGCCTGAGGTAATCAAGGCCGTTGACGGCGTAAGCTTCGACATAGACAGAGGCGAGATTCTATCGCTGGTAGGCGAGTCGGGCTCTGGCAAGACGACGACAGGCAAGGCTATACTCCAGCTCGCTCCTGTAACCGAAGGAAGCATAATCTTCGACGGCGAGGAAATCGTCGGCAAGAAGAATCTCGCGGAGTTCCGCAAGAAGGCTCAGATGATTTACCAGGATCCGTACCAGTCGCTCAATCCGCGTCAGTACATATCCGATATCGTCGGCGAGCCGCTCGACGTGAACGACCTCGTTGCGACTGAGGAAGAGCGCGAGGCGAGAATCAAGGAAGCGCTTGAGGATGCTGGACTTTCGCCTGCGGATGACTATATGTTCAGGCGGCCGTTCGAGCTCTCGGGTGGACAGCGGCAGAGAACGGCCATCGCGGGCTCGCTCGTAATGAAGCCGGAGTTCGTAGTCGCTGACGAGCCCGTATCCATGTTGGACGCGAGCATCAGAACGGGGATCATCAGGCTCATGCTCAAGCAGCGGGACGAAAAGGGCGTTGCATACCTTTTCATCACGCACGACCTTTCGCTTGCATGGCTCATTTCCGACAAAATCGCCATAATGTACCTCGGCAAAATCATGGAAATCGGTTCGGCAGACGAAATCGTTCGCGATCCGAAACACCCGTACAGCAAGGCTTTATTGAACATAATGCCTGTACCCGGGAAGGTTTTGACGGAGAAGAGGAAGATCCTCGAGGGCGAGACGCCGAACGCTGGTGCGGAGGTCAAGGGCTGCAAGTTCTGCGGCAGGTGCCCAGAGGCGATGGATATCTGTCACGAGGTCGAGCCCGAAAACACCGAGGTCAGCCCAGGGCATTTCGTGATGTGCCATAAATATAAGTAGGCAATTTCAACTTCATATAACCTCATATGGCTGAATCGACATGAATTTTACTAATAAAGGAGCTATCACATCGGCGTGATGGCTCTTTTTTTGTTGTTTTTTTGGCAAAAGAGTGCTAAGAATTAAAATTTTTAGTGCTTTTTGTTTTTGGTTGTAGTATAATATACCTTGTATGATTTTGTATAAAATTTAGAAAGGAAGGTCTCACAAAAATGAGTCAAAAACATTTACAGAGCATCCATGTGAGTCATTATAAGCACACTGCCGGGTGTGCAACAGAGATAATGCCTACACCGGATGTTGTAAAGATTTCTATGTCTCAGCATATCGGAGCACCTTGTAAGCCACTGGTTGCAAAGGGCGACTATGTCAAAGTCGGCCAGAAGATCGGTGACACAGATGCATTCGTAAGTGCGCCTATCCACTCCGGCGTTTCCGGTACAGTTACTGGAATCGAGGAGCAGAGAAATGCAGCAGGCGGATATGAGACGCTTGTTGTAATCGAAACAGACAAGAAACAAGAATTATCAGAGGAAGTAAAAGTTCCAGCAGAACCTAAGGATTTGGCTGAATTCGTAAAGGCTGTAAGAGAAAGCGGCCTTGTAGGTTTGGGCGGAGCTTCATTCCCAACACACATCAAGTTCAACCCGAAGAACATCGACGACGTTCACGCACTCATCGTAAACGCTGCAGAGTGTGAGCCGTTCATCACTTCCGACCACAGATTGATGCTTGAGACACCAGACGCTTTGCTTGACGGTTGCCTCCTCATCATGAAGTACATCGGACTTGACCATGGCTACATCGCAATCGAAGAAAACAAGATGGACGCTATCGAGCTCCTCAACAAGAGAATTGCAGAGCGCGGAATCACGAACATCGAGACATTCAAGCTTCAGGCTAGATACCCGAAGGGCGCAGAGCGTGTACTCGTTTACGAAATCACTGGCAAGACTATGAACGCAGGCGTACTTCCTGCTGACATGGGCGTTATCCTTGACAACGTTACTACAGTTGCATTCGTAGGACAGTACTTCAAGACAGGTCGTCCTCTTACAACCAAGAGAGTAACTGTTGACGGCGACGCAGTTGCACAGCCAAAGAACGTAATCGCACCGATCGGAACTTCCGTACACGATGTAATCGAATTCTGCGGCGGCTACAAGGCTGAACCAAAGAAAATCCTCATGGGCGGACCAATGATGGGTAGAGCAATCTATTCCGACGCCGTTCCAATGGTAAAGAACAACAACGCAATCCTCGCATTCTCTGGTGCACAGAGCATGGTAAAGGAAGAGACAGCGTGCATCAACTGCGGCAGATGCCACAGCGCATGCCCATTCAAGCTCATCCCTACAGCTCTCGCAAAGGCTTATGAGATGCGTGATGCTCAGGCACTTAAGGACCTCGGCGTTATGCAGTGCATGAACTGCGGAAGCTGCTCCTACATTTGCCCAGCTCACAGACCGCTTGGATTCATCAATAGCTTAGGTAAAACGGTACTGAAGGAGGCAGGAATATAAATGGATAAGGAATATCGTAACAATTTAGTAGTATCCGCGTCTCCTCATATTGTGACCGCTATGGATACACAGAAGACGATGCTCATGGTTCTCATAGCACTCGTACCTTCTTTACTCGTTAGTACATACGTATTTGGCTTCAGAGTAATCGCTTTGACAGCAGTATGTATCGTAGCTTCCGTGTTCTTCGAATGGGCATGGAACAAGCTTATGCACAAGAAGCAGACAGTTTGCGACCTCAGTGCTGTTTTGACTGGTACGCTCATCGCATTCAACCTTCCATCAGGACTTCCTTATTGGATCGCTGTAATCGGATGCTTCGTAGCTATCATCATCGTTAAGCAGCTCTTCGGCGGCATCGGCAAGAACATCGCGAACCCAGCTATCACAGCTAGAATCGTGCTCTTCATCTCCTTTGCTACTGAGATGACAACTTGGCCGCTTCCAAAGATGAACCAGACAGCAGACGCTGTTACTGGAGCAACTCCTCTGGGAATCCTTGCAGAAGGCAGTGCATCTGACCTTCCAAGCAACGCAGAGATGTTCCTCGGTTACATCGGCGGTTCCATGGGTGAGGTAAGCTCAATCGCGCTTATCATCGGCGGACTCTTCCTTATCTGGAAGAAGATCATCAGCCCAATCATTCCATGCTGCTTCATCGGTACTGTATTCGTATTTGCACTCGTTTACTACGGAGCAACTGGACAGGGAGATGCCCTTCAGATGGCTATTTTCCACATCCTTGCTGGCGGCGTAATGCTCGGTGCAATCTTCATGGCTACAGACTATGTAACTTCTCCGTTATTACCTGCAGGAAAGGTTGTATTTGGTATCGGCTGCGGTCTGATTACTATGATTATCAGACTCTGGGGTCAGTATCCAGAAGGCGTATCCTTCTCGATTTTGATGATGAACTGCCTGGCACCACTCATCGACAACTTCTTCCAGAAGAGAATGTATGGAGGTGCAAAGAAAAATGAAAAGTAATACATTTAAGGAATACATCCAGCCAAGCGTTATTCTCGTAGCGATTTGTCTGGTAATCACATTTGCTCTGGCTTATGTAAACTCCATCACAGCTCCTATCATTGCGGATAACACAGCTAAGGCTGCAGACGCAACGAGAGCTGAGCTTCTTCCAGCAGCTAGCACATTCGAGCAGTACACTGGAGACCTCGTAGTTACTACGCCAGACAAAGTTTACGTAGAAGACTGCTATGTTGCAGAAGGCGTTGGCATCGTTTGCACTGTCAAGACTTCTTCATTCGGCGGACTCCTCACAGAGATGGTTGGTATCGATGCTGATGGCGCTATCACAGGTGTCAAGGTAACAGCTCATGCCGACACAAAGGGCCTCGGAACCAAGGCTCACGACACAGCTTATGTAGCACAATATATTGGACTGTCCGAACTTGCAAATGCAGAAAACATCAAAGGCGATTCCGCTGTAACATACATCAGTGGTGCAACAATCTCCTCCAACGGTGTTTACCAGGGCGTTTGCGCAGCTCTCAAGCAGTTCGAAGAAATGGGAGGTGCTAACTAATGGGTGAAAAAGTAAGTAAATTAGCTGTCCTCACAAAGGGCATTATCAAAGAAAACCCTAACCTCGTATTGCTGCTCGGTACTTGTCCTACACTGGCAACTACTTCCTCAGCATTCAATGGTATGGGTATGGGTATCGCAGCTACAGCAGTACTGGTTTGCTCCAACATCGCAATTTCACTGCTGGCTAAGCTCATCCCAGACAAAGTTAGAATCCCATGCTATATCGTACTTATCGCTGGATTCGTAACACTCGTACAATTCATCGTTCAGGCTTTCGCAGAACCGCTGTACAATTCACTCGGTGTGTTCCTGCCACTGATCGTAGTTAACTGTATCATCCTCGGAAGAGCCGAAATGTTCGCTAACAAGAACGGCGTCCTTGACTCCGCACTCGATGGTATCGGTATGGGACTTGGTTTCACACTTTCCCTTACTTGCATCGGTGCTGTTAGAGAAATCATCGGTAACGGAACTATCGGTTCTGGATTCTTCCTTGGTGGAGATGACCTCGTAGCAAAGCTTACAATTGCTATCCCGTTCATTTCCGAACATCCAATGCTCATCGTTGCACTTGCTCCTGGTGGATTCTTCATCTACGCTAGCGCTATCGCAGTAGTAAACAAGATCCTCACTTCCAAGGGCAAGACACCGAGAGATTTCGACTGCCAGGGTTGTGCACTTGCTAGCATGTGTCAGCAGGAAAAATGCATCGCTCAGCTTGACGGAATCAAGATTGAAACGAAAGGAGTTGAAGCATAATGCCACAGTGGCTTAGTATTTTAATCGGAATGATTTTAGTAAACAACTATGTATTGGCTCAATTCCTTGGTATCTGTCCGTTCCTCGGCGTATCCAAGAAATTAGACTCTGCAGTAGGTATGGGCGTTGCAGTTATCTTCGTAATGGTACTTGCAACAGCTGCTACATGGCCAATCATGCAGATTCTCAATGCATGGGACATCGCATACTTACAGACAATCGTATTCATCCTCATCATAGCTGCACTCGTACAGTTCGTAGAGATGGTACTCAAGAAGTTCATCCCGTCCCTTCACAAGGCTCTGGGTGTTTACCTTCCACTCATCACTACAAACTGCGCAGTACTCGGCGTTTGTATCAACAACATCGATGCTGGATATAACTATGGTTTGGCTTTGATTAACTCCTTCGCAGCAGGCGCTGGTTTCCTCCTTGCTATGATCATCTTCTCAGGTATGAGAAGCAAGCTCGAAGGCAACAACGACATCCCTGCACCTTACCAAGGAGTTCCTATCACGATGACTTCAGCTGCTCTGTTATCCCTTGCTTTCATGGGATTCGGCGGCTTGGTATAGAAGGAGGCGAAGAAAATGAATCCAATTTTAACACCAGTATTGTTGGTAGTAGCAATGGGTCTGGTTTTCGCCATTATCCTTACTATCGCAGCAAAGGTATTCTTCGTACCTGTAGATGAAACAGTAGTTAACCTTAGAGAACAGCTCCCCGGCGCTAACTGCGGTGGCTGCGGATACGCTGGTTGCGATGACTACGCAGCAGCTCTTGCAGCAGATCCAGAGGGCGTTGGCCCTAACAAGTGCCCAGTAGGTGGCGCTGATGTAGCAGCAGCTCTTGCAGCTATCCTCGGTATGGAAGCTGGTAGCGCTGAGCCACAGGTTGCAACTGTTATGTGTAACGGCAATTCACAGGCTGTTAAGTCCTTGCTCGAGTACCAGGGCATGACTACTTGCTCCGCTGCTTCCACTCTCTATGGTGGTATGAATCAGTGCAAGTTCGGTTGTCTTGGTCTTGGCGATTGCACGAGAGCTTGTAACTTCGATGCTATCAAGATTTGTGACGGCGTTGCTGTAGTTGCTAGAGAGCTCTGCACAGGCTGTGGTGCTTGTGCGGCTGCTTGCCCTAAGCACGTTATCAGAATCGCTCCTGCAAAGAACAAGGTTGTGGTACAGTGCCACTCCGAGGACAAGGGTGCGGCTACTCGTAAGGCTTGCTCCAACGGTTGTATCGCTTGCGGTAAGTGCGTCAAGGTATGTAAGTTCGAGGCTATCACAGTTGAGAACAACCACGCATTCATCGACCCAGAGAAGTGCAAGAACTGCGGTATGTGCGCTAAGGAATGCCCTACAGGTGCTATCAACAACATGAGAGCAAAGAGAAAGCCTGCACAGGCTGCAGCACCAGCTGCTCCTGCTGCACCAGCTACTCCAGCTGCTCCCGCAGAAGAAGCACCAGCTCCTGCACCGGCAGCAGAAGCTTAATCAAAGTCCTATAGGCCGCGAGGCTTATTGGCTAAGAACAGGGAAACCTTTCTAAAAGATAATAAAAACCCCAGGACGCGGATGCGGACTGGGGTTTTGTATTGCTTGCGTAAGGGCCAAACAGCGCCAATCTAGGGATAATTAAAAGCTGTTTAGAAGTCGTTGGTGTAGCCTGGGGCGGTGAGGAGGTCGAAGTACTTGTTGTGGTATTTTTGGTAGAGTTTGTTGAAGTTTTCGTCCTTTCCGTCGTGCAGGTACTTGGTATAGTCGTGCTGGT
>CAVEOR010000012.1:0-18258 GCA_963617285.1 Anaerovoracaceae bacterium
AGCCGCCGCTGTCATAATGCTGGAATTCCAGTGTGTGCCGCCCATGTGCCGCCCGTGCGCTTTTCTGGTTCTGAATGTCGCGCACCTACTCTGGGCGCGGGGCTTGCAGCTCGGCGACGAAGCAGCGGACTATGGCGGCGGTCAAGCCCCAGATGACGCGGTCGCCGTAGCGGTAGAGGGCAATCGTCTTATGGCCGCGGCGCCAGCGGTAGTCCTTGTTTATGCCGAATTCTTCGTATGGGAAGTCGCCCACCTCCTGGATTATATCGTAGTCGTAGAGGTAGGGCTCCGTCTCCGCGAAGAATCGGACGGGCACCGTGAAGCACTCGGCGACTTCGCTCTGGTTGAGCTTTGCGTCTGTCACCAGCACATCGGCTCGCACGAATCCCACTATCGAGTGCATGGCGATGGACGTCAGCTCATACTGCACAGCGAACTCCCCGAGCACCTCAATTTTGCTCGGGCAGATTCCGATTTCCTCCTCGGTCTCCCTGAGTGCACATTCCACAAGGCTCTCGCCAGGCTCGACCTTGCCGCCGGGGAAGCAAATATCCCCTGGCTGCCTGATGCCAGCCGCTCGCTTCTCGAACACGAAGTTCAGCTCGCCATCTAAGTCCGTCAGCAGAACCAGTACCGCGAACTCCCGCATGATTTCCAGCGTTTGCGGCCCATTGATACCGTCCATCATCCGCTTCACGCCTGCCATGTCTATGTTCTCAGCGTGCTTGACAGGCTGGGCGCCCGCACAGTTTCCCTGCGCTCTGCAGCCTGACTGCTCGCCGCTCAAATTCAATTTTTTCCTTGTACCGTTTTCTTCCATATCTACCTTTAACCATAAAGAATTAAATAAGGCGACGGAACACGTCCATCGCCCAATATTTCTAAGCAAATTGTTAATTTAAGATTTCGCAACCATCAAAGTTAACGCCTATCATTTCTTCCTTCTCAGCGCTCAAGCTAACAACGAAGTCCATGCCGTAATTCTTGGAGATGTCCTTGAGTCTCTCTACGAACTCTGGAAGGTCGCCGAGCGTAACGTCTGCGTGCTTGAGAATGCTGTCGATGAAAATCGTCTCGATGTCGTGGTCAGAACTGATGATACCATACAGGAAACCGATGTACTCGTCGCTGTTAGTAACGTGCTCGAAATCTTCCATGCAGATAACTCTGATTCTGTACTTGAGATCGTACATCAATCTGTGATTCTTGTTTATGAAAATAATGCTGCCTTTGCTTGTTTCTACTGAATCGTTCGCAAGATCGATCATTTGCTTGGTCTTTCCGCTACCCTTGTGTCCAACTAATAATTTAACCATGATAACCGCCTCCTAAATTTTTGCTTATTTTTCTGGTATTTGATACATTATACACTAAACATCCGCCCGTTTCAAGAGTTATTTCTTAGTAAATTCATCACACCAGACAAAATTCTCCCGCTATTTCTGCTCGCTGAAAATCGGCATCTTTTCGATTCTGTCGAATGCTTCTTTGAGCTCATCCATGCCGACCGTGCAGGCGATTCGGAGGAACCCTTGGCCGCAAGCGCCGAAAGCATCGCCAGGAATCATTGCAACCCTCGCCTCTTCAAAGATCTTCATGCAAGCTTCCTCCGACGTGAGCCCTGTGTCCTTGATGTTGATGAACAGGTAGAACGAACCCATCGGCGGATAAATTACGTGCATGTTCGGGATGGCGTTTATGCGCTGAGCCGCATAAAATACACGTTCTCTGAATGTCTCTGCAAGAGCTGGCGTAACCTCATCTCTCATCTTGATTGCCGCGAGCGCCGCCCTCTGAGAAATGGATGGTGCCGAGTAAACGAGATTTTCACCTATCTGCTGAACGGCGTTTACGATTGCTGGCGGCGCGATAATCGCACCGATTCTCCAGCCCGTCATGACATAGTTCTTCGAAAAACTGTTGATCGTGACCGTTCTCTCCTTCGTGCCAGGAATCGACGTGAACGGGATGAACGGACCGTCAAAGCTATATATAGTATAGATTTCGTCGGTGATCACGAGAAGATCGTGTTTCTCCGCGATTTCCGCGATTTTCTTCATGGTGTCGAGCGAGAGGCAAGCGCCCGTCGGGTTGTTCGGCGAGTTGATGATGATTGCCTTCGTCTTCGGTGTGATGAGCGCCTCGAGCCTGTCAGGATGAACCTGGTATCTCTCCTCTTCAAACGTGTCGAGTTCTACGAGTTTGCCGCGGGCGAGCTCGACCTGCGATTTATATATTGAGAAATACGGTGAAGGCACGATAACTTCGTCGCCGTCGTCGAGCACAGCCTCCAGAACCATTGACATTGCAACACATGCGGATGTCGTGACCGCGATTTCCTCGTCTGCTACTTTGATATTGTATTCCTTGTCGTAGAACTTTGCGATTTCGTCGCGGAGCTCCTTGTAGCCCCTCGGGTCTGTGTACTTCGTGTGCCCCGCCTTCACATCCGCGAAAGCCGCGCTGATTATAGGCTCTGGCGTTACGATATCGGGGTCGCCGAGGCTGAGGTTTATAGCGCCCTCCGTGGTTCTAGCAAGGGATGCAAGCGTTGTCATCACGCTTTCCTTCGCTTCCTGATTTGAATATCTCTTCGATAAAAAATTTCTCACGTTAATTACCTTCTTTATTGAAATTTTATTTAGACCATCTCTGCCAAGTCATAGATAAGTCTCTCCGTCTTTTCCCAGCCGAGGCATGGGTCTGTGATCGACTTGCCGTAAACCGTTCCGTCCACTGGCTGACAGCCGTCTTCGATGTAGCTTTCGACCATTACGCCCTTGACCATCTTGCCGATGTCCTCGCTCGCCTTCTTGGACTGCACGACTTCCTTGCAAATTCTAACCTGCTCGATGAATTGCTTGCCTGAGTTTGCGTGGTTTGCGTCGACCATGATTGCCGGATTCTGCAAGCCTTTTTCGTTGTACATGTCGCAAACGAGTCTGAGATCCTCGTAATGATAGTTTGGAATCGACTGACCGTGCTTGTTCGTATGTCCTCTGAGGATTGCGTGAGCATAAGGATTGCCGTGGCTCTCAACCTCCCAGTTTCTGTAGATGAAAGTATGGCCGCTCTGCGCCGCAACGAGTGAATTCATCATTACGGAAAGGTCGCCAGCCGTCGGGTTCTTCATGCCGACTGGGATGTCAAGTCCGCTCGCTGTGAGGCGGTGGAACTGGTTTTCGACCGAGCGAGCGCCGATTGCCACATAGCAAAGGATGTCGCTTAAGTATCTGTAATTCTCAGGATAAAGAAGCTCGTCCGCGCAGAAAAATCCCGTTTCCTTCATCGTTCGAATGTATGTCTCTCTGATTGCGATGATGCCCTTGAGCATGTCCTCGCCGAGCAGCGGGTCCGGCTGATGGAGCATTCCCTTGTAGCCTTTGCCTGTTGTACGTGGTTTGCTGGTGTAAACTCTCGGAACTATGCAGATTTTTTCCTCGACTTTGTCCTGTACCTTTCTGAGTCTAAGGAGGTAGTCAAGCACAGCCGTCTCGTTGTCCGCAGAGCACGGTCCGATTACCATGAGCAGGCGGTCGTCGCGCCCGTCAAGTATTGCCTTTACTTTGTCTACGGCCTCATCTCTTCTCTTTGTATCTTCTTCGCTTATCGGAAACATCTCCTTGATATCCTTTGGAATTGGGAGCTTCCGCTTGAAATTCATATTCATAGTGTAATTTATCCTTTCATTTATATTAATGGTGTTTCTTTGTCGAAGAGCTTTCTGCGGGCGGTCGAGCGTCTCATCATGTCCTTGATGCCCTCTTTGTCCGCCTCCATCAGCATCCTCTCAAGCTTGGAAATCTCCATGGTGAAGAGCTTTAATTGATGTAGTAGTGCGTCTTTATTAAGCAAAAACAATTCACTCCACAGCGTTTCGTCGATGCGGGCGATTCTCGTCAGGTCACGGAACGAGTCTCCGGTGTAATCCTCGACCCTCTCCATGTGGTTGCAAGTCATGAGCGACATTGCGATTCCGTGGGTGAGCTGAGAAACAAAGCCGATCATCTCGTCGTGGTCGTTTGGAGAAAGCTCGGAAATCCTTGCAAATCCGAGGATCTCGCCTATCTGTCTGCAAACATCCTTTGCCTCTTCTGTATTTTTCTCGGTTGGAACAACGATATAATTCGCTTCGTAGAAAATTTTCTCGTTGGCGTTCCAAATGCCGAGCTTCTCGCAACCTGCCATCGGGTGGGCCGCGATATATTCGCAATCGTCTCTGAGCATATTCTGGATGTCGTCAACTATGCAGCCCTTAACACCGGTTACGTCTGTAATAAATGTGCCAGGCTTGAAATACTGCTGGTTATCGCGAATCCACTCCTTAAATATATGCGGATAAAGGGCGAAAATTACTATGTCGGCTTTCCCGATAAACTCAGGGTCAGCCTCGGTTCTTCCCTCTTCAATTATGTGATTTTCCAATGCGTAGCTAATCGTCTCCGGGTTCGTGTCGATTGCCATGATGTCAAATCCGTTCTTCGCAAATCCCTTGGCATAGCTTCCGCCGATTATACCAAGTCCTATTATTAAAATGTTCTTACTGTGATCAATTATCAAGTTTTTTTACCTCAATTCCAAGTGATTCTAATCTGTCAAAAAAGTCTGGAAAGCTCTTGCTGACCGCCTCTGCGCCGTTTATGACACCGCCTGTCAGTGTGCAAAGCACCGCGAGTGACATCACTATGCGATGGTCGTTGTGACCGTCGAGCTCCTCGGTCGGGGTTTTCAGACCTGGGCTCGCGCCTGCCGCCTCGGAATCTCCTTCTGCGTCCGAGCCGACGATTACCTCGTTTTCCAGCACCTGCACAGGCACGCCGAACTTGGCGAGCTCTGCTGCCATTGCGGCGGCTCTGTCGCTTTCCTTAATCTTGAGCCTTCTCGTGCCAGTGAAATGTCCGCCGCCGAGCGCCGCCGCCACTGCGAACAGTATCGGTCCGAGATCTGGGCAGTCTGCGATGTCGATTGCGCCGCCTTGGCAGCCAGCGCTGTCCGCCCCTGCCGCAAGCCTCTCGAAAAGCTCCCGATACACGCGGTCGGCTTGCCTGCTACTCTGGCTGAGTCCAGTAACCGCAACGCCCGCCTGCTCGCCGACGTAATTCAACGCCTCGAAGAATGCTGCATTCGAATAGTCGCCTTCCACCGTTACCTCGGCAAGCCCGCCTTCGCTCTGATCCTTGCCGCAGCCTGAGTTAACATAGCACTCAGAGTAAGCCGCCTGCGGCTCGTAGTGCTGCCCGCCCTTGATATAGAGCGTGTTTTCGTCCTGCCAGACAGCCTCAGCACCGAACATCGCCAGAGCCTCGAGGCTCATGTCGATATATGAGCGACTCTCAACTGGCGGCCTGAGCGCAATCGTGCTATCCCCGTCCAGTAGCGGGAGCGCGAGCAAAAGCCCAGTCACGAACTGGCTCGAAACGTCGCCGTCGAGTTCGTATCTGCCAGGTTTTAGCTTTCCGCAGACCTTTATCTCATTTTCCGTTTTCTCGAATATTATTTTCTGATTTCTATACTTCGAATCGCTCTGGCTCGTAGCTTCCGATTCGCACTGCGATTCTTTCTGTTTATCGCTGGCAAATAGCTCCTCGTACACCGTCTGCGGTCTTTCGAGCAGCCTCTTGCTCCCGCCGATATGAACCATCTTGCCAGTGAGCAGCGCAATCGGAATCATGAACCTGAGCGTGCTGCCGCTTTCGCGAGCGTACATGCTGATTTCCTCGCAGCCGCTCGCCTCGGCCTTCTCTCCTTCGCCAGCAAGCTCGCCTGTTGCGATTCTCAGGCTTTCTCCGCTTCCCACACAAAGGTCAATCCCTCTCACATGCGCGGCATCACCCGCAAGCTCAATCTCCGCACCGAGCGCCCGCAGGCAATCTATCGTCGCGAGTATATCCTCAGACTCCGCGATTCCACGCACCAAGCATTCCTTGCCAGAAAGCCCAGCCAAGATGAGTAGCCTGTGCGCCATGCTCTTGGAGGGCGGTGCGTTGACAGAACCGTAAGCCTGTCCTTTTCCAATCAAAACTTTCATTATGTCTATCCTCATTTCCTGCATATCCGGTAGCCATTCTCATTCACTGCCAGAATCGCAAGGCCTCCATTATTGTAAATGCTCGTACAAGTAGTCCATAGCCTCGAGATATCCGTCGAGCCCGTGACCCATAACCGTAAAGCAGCAAGCCGCACGGATGTAGCTGACCTGCCTGAAGTCCTCGCGGGATCTGACATCCGAGATGTGAACCTCCGCCGTCGGAATCTTCACCGCATTCACCGCATCCAGCAGCGCAATGCTCGTATGCGTATAAGCACCCGGATTGATGATGATCCCGTCAACCTTGTCGTAATACGCCTGCTGAATCCTGTCCACCAAATCACCCTCGTGGTTCGATTGGTAGAACTCGGACCCAACCCCAAGCTTATCTGCATGTGCCTTAATTTTTTCAATCAAAGTATCGTAATTCTCGCTTCCATATTTATCAGGTTCTCTAATCCCAAGCATATTCAAATTAGGACCGTTAATCACTAAAAATTTCATCTCTATTACTCTCTTTTTATACAGCAAATTTTTACATTTATATGATATTCAGTATCACCCAGAAACTCACATTTTTACCTTCTGGCTTTTCGCTCGATTATTCAGTCGGTGTAAAAATGTTCGTTCCAAATCGTGCGGTCATAAGGTCCGCAATTGCAATCGCGCTCACCGCATCGATTACCACTCTCGCGCGGTGGATAATCGCTGGGTCGTGCCTGCCTTCGAGCGTAAGCTCAGCATTTTCGCCCTTCGCAAGGTCAACCGTGCCCTGAGCCTTGAAAATCGAAGGCGTCGGCTTGATTGCCGTCCTGAAAACAACTGGCATCCCGTTGGAAATTCCGCCGTTGATTCCGCCGTTGTTGTTAGTCACTGTCACAACCTTGCCATCCTCATATCTAAAAGCGTCGTTTGCCTCCGAGCCCTTGCAATCAGCGAATCCGAAGCCGAGTCCGAACTCTATGCCCTTGACAGCTGGCACGGAGAATACGATATGCGAAATCTCGCTCTCAAGGCTGTCAAACCAAGGCTCACCGAGTCCTGCAGGAAGCCCGATAGCCGCAGTCTCCAAGATTCCGCCAACGCTATCGCCGTCACTCGCTGCTTTCTCAATCTCAGCTTTCATAGCATCAGCCTTGCTATCATCGAGAACCGCAAACTGCTTGCTGCTAAGTGCCTTGATATCCGTCATATAATCATTCGCATTGAACTGTCTATCCGTAATCCCGTGGCAGTTTGCGATGTGCGTACCGATGTATATGCCCTTCTGCTCGAGTGCCGACTGGAGCACCGCCCCAGCTGCCACGAGTGCCGCTGTAATTCTTCCTGAAAAATGTCCGCCGCCGCGGTAGTCCTGATATCCGAGGTATTTGCACTCCGCTGTGTAATCCGCATGAGAAGGTCTCGGCATATCCCTAAGCTTGCTGTAATCCTTCGACTTCGTGTCGCCGTTCTTGATTAGAATCGTCAGCGGCGTTCCAGTTGTCTTGCCCTCGAACACTCCCGAGACAAACTCTGGCTTATCCTCTTCATGCCTTGCAGTGGATAGCTTGCCGTATGCGCGGCGCAAATCCATTTTCTCGGCGATATACTCCTCATCAATTGCAATTCCTGGGCTCAGGCCATCGATTACCGCACCGATGTATGGTCCGTGGCTCTCACCGAAAAGCGTTACACTGATTGCCATTCCGAATGTGTTTTTCATGCGAATACCTCCATGTAGCGAGCCATGAGCTCGTCCTTCGTGCATGACTTAAACGAAAATTCACCTATCTTATCTACAAGGACGCAGGAAATTTCTCCGCCCTTTGCTTTCTTATCGTGCATTGCAACTTCAACTACTTTGCCAGCAATCTCAGGTGTTGCAAGCTTCCTCTGCTCATCCAAAAGCCCTGCCGCTGTGAGCACTGGGATTAGCCGCTTGCGAGCGCCTTCTGAACACATGGTAAGCATTCCAAGTGCAACGGATTCGCCGTGGAGAAGCCCCGTCACCGCCTCGATTCCGTGACCGAGCGTGTGCCCGAAGTTCAGAGCCTTGCGAAGACCCGCTTCCTTCTCGTCCTGCTCAACCACTGCAATCTTCAGCTTCAGCGCCCTTGCGATTACCTCATCTATAATCTGTTTCTGGATTCCTCGCTTCTCAATCTCCGCGAAGAACTCCGCATCAAAGGTCATCGCCATCTTGACGATTTCCGCCACTCCGCAGGCAAACTGCATATCGTCAAGCGTTGCGAGCACATCAGGGTCGATCAAAACGCCCTTCGGCTGGTAAAACGCCCCGACAATGTTCTTAACTCCTTGGAAGTCTATCGCTGTCTTGCCGCCGACCGACGAATCGACCTGCGAAAGAAGCGTCGTCGGAATGTTATAAAAGTCGATTCCGCGCATGTAGCAAGACGCCGCAAATCCCGAAAGATCCCCGACAACTCCGCCGCCGCAAGCGACCACGCAGTCTAAGCGCGAGAAGCTGTTTGCAAGCAGCTCACCGAGCACGCCCTGCAGAACATCGAAATTCTTGGAGCCCTCACCCTGCGGAATCAC
The DNA here is from genome assembly GCA_963617285.1 of Anaerovoracaceae bacterium. Classification (GTDB taxonomy): domain Bacteria; phylum Bacillota; class Clostridia; order Peptostreptococcales; family Anaerovoracaceae; genus CAG-238. Next base: position 8,570 of record CAVEOR010000012.1, read on the forward strand.
GTACTTATACGCCTTGCCGCCAGCCTTCTCAGCCGCCGCACAGATTCCGTCCGCATACTCCGATGGCACACCGCTGTCCGTCACCACGAGAACTTTCTTGTAGCGCTCGCCAAGCCCGAAAACCTCAGCGACTTTCTGCAAGCCGCCAGATTCAATTATAATGTTGTAGCTATCTTTTCCTAAATCAACTGGTAAAACCATCTCTATCTCTCTTCTCCGCTAACTCTAATTGCTTTCTGTTTCCTCTAAACTCCAAGCTCTGCAACTCCACTCTCTGTCTTAGAGCTTATATCCGTCGTTCAAATTATTGTACGACCCGACAATTTTAATCTTATCGCAGCAATGCTTCATCTCTTCAATCGCCGCCTGCCCTTCAGCTCCGTAGATATCGCCTTCAGCCTCAACATAGAAGTAATATTGCCACAGGAGCTCTTTCATCGGGCGGGACCTGAGCGTCCTCATGTTGAACCCGTGATTGCCGAGGATGGTAAGCGCCTCAGCCAGCGAGCCCGCCTCATCGCGAGCCGTGAAGAGAAGCGAGAAATACGGTTTGTCGCTGTGCTCTGCAGCCCTGCTGTCGACTCTGGAGAAGACAGCGAAACGAGTAGTATTCGAGCGCTCGTCGTTTATGCTGCGAGCGATTACCGAGAGACCCTTCAGCTCTGCCGTCTGGCTGCTCGCAATCGCTGCGATGCTCGGGTCATTCTGCTCCTTGACATACTCAGCAGCGAGCGCCGTGTTCGCATACTCTATTTCCTTGAAGCCGTGCTCCTTGATATATGACGTGCATTGAGAAAGCGCCTGCGGATGCGAAACTACAGTCTTGATGTCATTCACGCGGGCGCCAGCGATACCGAGCAAGTCGTGAGTCACCGCCAGGTCATACATGCCGTTCACGAAGAGATTCCCGAAGAACATCAGGTCATTCACCTGGTCAACGTCCCCCGCGAAACTATTCTCAACCGGAAGAACTGCCACGTCGCAGTCCCCGTCCTCGACCGCCTGATACGCTTTCTTGAAACTCGAGAACGCGATTTTCTCTGCTGTCGGGAAGATGTTGCAAGCCGCGATGTGCGCGAACGCTCCCTCCGTGCCGCAATACGCAACGCGAAGGCCCGTCATGATTTTGCTCTGGTACTTCCTCGAAAGCTCCATCAGGTGCTTCTGGAAATTGAAGTAATATGACTTGTAGTCAAGGTTCTGGATGCGAGCCGCACCGTTCTGCAGCACTTCTTCCTCGCGCTTGGCATCATACACCGCCAGGCCGTTTGCTTTCTTATACTCTGCAACCTGTCCAACGAGCGACATGCGCTGCTCGAACAGCCGCGCCAGCTCGTCATCCGTCTCGGTTATTTTTTTTCTTATTTCTGATAAATTCAATGGTTTCTCGTCCATTTTTCCTCCATATTTCTATCAACTGAAAAAAGGCAGCCATCACGACTGCCCTGTTTTTCGCTTATATATATGCCACCGCCTCGATCTCAATCAAAGCGTTTTTCGGGAGTTTGCCGACTTCCACTGCGGATCTTGACGGGAATGCGCCGCTAAAATACTCAGCGTACACATCGTTCATCTTGCCGAAATCTCCCATGTCATCTAAAAAACATGTAGTCTTGATTATGTTATCCAAGGAGCTTCCAGCCTCCTCAAGAACTGCCTTGAGGTTAGCAAAGACCTGCCTTGTCTGTTCTTCAATGCCGCCAGGAACTAAAGCACCTGTCTTAGGGTCAAGCGGAATCTGACCCGACGTAAAGACTAAGTTGCCGATAATATTTGCCTGTGAATAGGGACCAATTGCAGCCGGAGCCTTGTCTGTTGCTACTACTTTTCTCATTTTTTCCTCCTTGTATAACGTGTGTCTACATAGTCTGTCTTCATATTTATGTATCTACGTATTTACGCATTACATTTTAACCTATTTTTTGTTTGAGTTCAATAGTTTTTTTAATCTTTTTTGTGATTATTACATAACAAATTATCTGCGCAACCGCCGTAATCGCCCACGTCACCGGATATGACACGTACACGAGCTCTGGATAGTGATACTCCGGCATCTGGCAAACCGTCAAAATCCATATGATTCTGAGCACGCACGCCCCGATTAGCGTTATAATCATCGGAATAACCGAGTAGCCGAGTCCCCTGAGCATGCCCGTCATTATCTCCATGATACCCCCAATGAAGTAAGGGCAACAGATGAATAATAGGCGCTTGAGTCCTTCCTGCACGACGAGATCGTTGTTTGTGTAAATCCCAAGGAACTCAGTTCCAAATAAATAGCTGAGATTTCCTACGACTAAACCCGCAACAACTGCACACGACATCGAGCTTGCGAGTATTTTTCGCACTCTGTCGTATCTTCCCGCACCCACGTTTTGGCTGGTGAAAGAGATCGCCGCCTGATAAAACGCATTCATAGCAAAATACGTGAAGCACTCGATGTTTGCAGACGCAGCGCTACCCGCAATCGTATATTTACCAAAACTGTTAATCGCAGTCTGGATGATTACATTGGACAGGGAGAAAAGAACACCCTGAATTCCCGCCGGCAGGCCGATTTGCAGGATTGTCTTAAGCTTTGATTTGTCGATCCAAAGAGTTCTTCTGTGCAGTCTGAACGCATCCCGTTCGTTGGCAAGGCACTTCAATATCAAGAAAGCCGACAGACACTGCGAAATCGAGGTCGCCGCCGCAACTCCCGCCACATCCATCTTTAATACTATAACAAAAAATAAATTCAGAATCACATTTACTACGCCCGCAACTGCGAGATAAATCAACGGCCTGGTCGTGTCGCCCTTCGCGCGGAGCACAGCGTTGCCGAAGTTGTATATCATCATCGCAGGCATTCCGAGGAAGTAGATTTTCATGTATATTGCCGCAAGTTCAAGTACGTCATCTGGCGTTTCCATGAGTGCGAGAACGGGCTTGGATACGAGAAAGCCGATTATCGCCAGTCCAGTGCCGCACACTATGCTAAGCGCTATTGATGTGTGGACCGTGCGACTGATGCCCTTGTTATCGTGAGCGCCATAATACCTCGCGGTCAGTACATTCGCACCGATTGCAAGGCCTACGAACAAATTTATCAAAAGGTTGATTAGCGCTGATGTTGCTCCAACTGCAGCAAGCGATGTGTCACCAGCGAATCGGCCGATTACGATTATGTCCGCCGCATTGAACAGCAGCTGCAGAATGCTCGATCCCATTAACGGGAACGCGAAAATCAGCATTTTTTTCAGCACGGAGCCGTTCGTCATGTCTATTTCGTGCTTGATGCGCTTGCCTTCCATTCTTTTAATTACCTAATACCCTTTCTGCCTACTCGTCCTGTGCTGAGAGTCTGAGCTGTCCGCAGGCTGCGTCTATGTCGTCGCCGAGCTCTCGCCTGATGGTCGCTGGGATTCCGCACTCCGTCAAAGTCTTCTGGAACTCGAGCACTGCTCCCCGCTCCGTCGTGTCATACCCAGTCTCTGCAACCTTGTTCAGCGGAATCAGATTCACGTGGCAGAGCATGCCGCGGAGCCTTGCCGCCAGCTTCCTCGCGAACTCTGGGCTGTCGTTCACGCCCTTCACCAGCGTATACTCGAAAGTCACGCGGCGCGATGTCTTCTCGGCATAAGCGCGGCATGCCTCCAGCAAAGTCTCCATAGGATATGACTTGTTAACCGGCATCATTTCGTCTCGCATCTCGTTATTTACCGCGTGGAGCGAAATCGCCAGGTTCACCTGCGGGAAGTCATCAGCGAAGTCCGCGATTCTCGGCACGAGCCCGCAAGTCGAAACAGTGATGTTTCTCATGCCGATGTTCAGCCCGTTCGGGTCGTTTATAATATGTATGAATTTCGAAAGATTCTCGTAATTGTCGAACGGCTCGCCTGTACCCATGACTACGACGTGGCTGATTCGCTCGCCGCTCTGCCGCTCGGCCGCGAGTATCTGACCTGCGATTTCGCCTGCCGTCAAATTTCGCTTCAGCCCGCCAATCGTCGACGCGCAGAAGCGGCAGCCCATGCGGCAGCCCGCCTGCGAGGAAACGCAGATGGAATTGCCGAATTTGTATTTCATGAATACGCTCTCGATGGCGTTTCCGTCGCTGAGCCCGAACAGGAACTTGCGCGTGCCGTCGAGCCTGGATACCTGCTCGCGCAGAACCTTGAGGCTGGTTAGCTCGGCTTCTTCCGAAAGCTTCTCGCGTAGGGCTTTCGGCAGATTACCCATGTCCGCGAAGTCGGTCACGCCGAGCCTCAAGGCGCCGTCCTTAGCCACGCCGCCATAGATCCAGCCGAAAATCTGCTTCGCCCTGAATTTCGGCTCGCCGAGCGCGCCCGTCACGAAAGCCTCCAGCTCGCTATATTCCAAATTGTTCAGATTTATTCTGTCCGCCATTCCGCTCCTCGCACAATTCCAGTTAATCTATATAGTTGATAGTTGGCTAAATCAACCTCACAGTCTACTAATTATATGGCACGCCGCCCGCTTTTTCAAGGGGGATAAGGTGAATTTTTTGCAATATTAGGCTTGACAGGACGGGAATTGTGTATTACAATGTAATACACAAGGAGGTGAGCAAGATGTCTGTTTCCGTTAGATTATCAGAAAAGGAAAATGCATTGTTTAAGGATTACGCTGCTATTTTGGGGTTGTCCGTATCTGAGATGATTCGTCGTTCAGTATTAGAACGAATTGAGGACGAGTACGATATTGCATTAGCAGAAGATGCTTATAGCGAATATAAGAAAAATCCGAAGACCTACACGCACGAAGAAGCATGGAAGGAGATTTTGGGATGAGCTATCAAGTGGAGTACACTGCTCAGGCAATCCGCGAGCTAAAAAAATTAGATGGGTTTACCAAGCGAATGATAAAAGCTTGGATAGAGAAAAATCTCGTTGGCTGCGAGAACCCACGGCAACATGGCAAGCCACTCTCAGCTAATCGTAGTGGACAATGGAGGTATCGAATCGGTGACTATAGGCTCCTTGCCGAAATCCAAGATGAGAAAATCACAATTCTGATTTTCGCCGTCGGTCACCGCAGCAAAATATACAATAATGAATGAAAACCAACGCGAACTGGTATCAACTACCGGCAGCGTTGGTTTTTTAGTCGTTCGTTAACGGTGGCGGTCACCTCGCTATCTGCTAGCTAGTTTCCGCGCCTTGGGCTGCCGCCCCCCCAGAATGGGAATTTCCGCAGAGCTCGATCATCGCGCGCTCCAGGGCGGTGATGTCGATTGGCTTGGCGATGTGCAGGTCCATGCCGGCGGCGAGGCAGTCGCGAACGTCGGAGTCGAATGCGTTCGCGGTCATGGCTATGATCGGAATCGAGCCGCCGAGCGGATTCTGACTGGATCTGATGGCACGGGTCGCATCCATGCCGTTCATGATCGGCATCTGTACGTCCATGAGTATCGCGTCGTAGTCGCCAGGTTTGACATCAGCGAAAGCATCCACGATTTCCTGCCCGTTCGGATAGATCGTGCAGCTTGCGTCGTGCATGCCGAGCATAGCCTGCAGAATCTCTGCATTGAGCTCGTTATCCTCTGCGCACAGGAATCTGCGACCCGCGAGCGTGGAATGAACCTCGTGCTTCTCGTTCTTGGACTTCTCATCCGCCTGCTTCTCCGCTGCTTCTGCAGATTCAGCATCAGCCGTCTGGGCAGCAAGTGCCATGGCCTCAGCGTCGATTGGCAGCGAGAATGTAACCTCGAACGTACTGCCTTTGCCCAGCTCACTCTCTACAGTGATGGTTCCACCCATCAGGTCGACAATGCTCTTGGTGATGCACATTCCAAGACCTGTTCCTTGAATCTTATTTGTCAGCGAGCTTTCCTCGCGGGTGAACGCCTCGAATATATGCTCGACGAACTCAGGGCTCATGCCGAAGCCGTTATCGATAACAGACACCTTGAAGTTCGCCTTTTCCGAATCGTCGCTCGGAAGCTCCTGTATCTCGAACTTGATTGAGCCGCCATTCTGCGTGTACTTGACCGCGTTCGTGAGGAGATTCAAGAATATCTGCCTAATTCTGATGCCATCACCGATCAGGTGCTCATGGGTCAGATCAATCATGGAAATCGCAAAGCTCTGTCCCTTTTCCTCCGCCTGCTGACCGATGATTGTCTCTATCTGCTCAACTTGCTCGCGGACATTGACAGGCTCTCTATTGAGATGAACCTCGCCAGCCTCGATTTTGCTCATATCCAGAATATCGTTGATAAGCCCGAGCATGTACTGGCTGGAGCTTTGCAGCTTATGCACATAGTAAAGCGTCTTGCTCGGATCGTCCGCCGAAAACTCCATCAGCTTGGATAGCCCGACAATCGCGTTCATCGGTGTACGGATATCGTGGGACATATTCGACAGGAACTGGCTCTTCGCAATGGTTGCAGCCTCTGCCGTGCCGAGTTTGTCTGCCGTATCCCTCAAACGGAACATGATAAAGAAAATCACAAACAAAACCACTATCAAAAGAACCGTAAATATGATATACAGCCTCATAAGCGAGCTAACCATATTGGCTGTGCTGGCAGCAACGCTATCCGCCGAAACGATAACCAAAAGTCCCCAAACATATTCAGGCATGCGGTTATACATCAGATAGTAATGCTCGCCGTCAATTTCAACGTCCGTGCATATGGTATTGCCATCATAAGCAGCATCTAAGACCTCATCAAAGTTCTTTACGTGGGTAAATTTCCTCTCCCGCAAACGATTGAAGACATTGCTCCCCTCAAAGTCGATGCCCTCGAGCTCGCCGCTCTCCGCCAGGACTACGCCGTTAACATCGACGATATACGAAAGATTCTGATTGTCATACGCTGTGATGTGGAAATATTCCTCCATATCCGTCATGCTCCTGAGAATAACCAGGTGCGTAATCTCCTTGCCATCGACCTTTACTGGCTTTAGCAAAAGCTGCGTGAAGGCCATGTAGTTCTCATTGTCAAGCCAGTTTTGGATGAGGAAGCTTTGCTGGTAGGTATCGCTCAGGAGGTCAAGCCCCGTCCAAATGCCCTGCTTGCCCTCGTGCGTGTAGTAGATTCCATCCTCGTCAATCGCACGGAAAAGCAGAGTCTTACCCTCTGGGCAAAGATCTCTCTCATAGTGCCTCAGAATATCTGCAAGCTCCTCTTCGCTCACGCTGCCAGTTTCCTCGAACACGACCTTGAGCGTCTCAAGGTACGTCCACTGCTGCTTAAGCTGAATGTCAAGCTTCTCGAACAAATGCAAGCCGACTTCCTCGAGCTGGGATACGGACTCCTCGTAGAGCTTTTCTTGCGTGTAATTTTGGAAAATCTGCACAGCAAACATCAAAAGAATCGATATGACGAGCGCAATCGCAATGTATATGCGTCGTTTTTTTCCTAGCATTCTAGTCAATCTCTCTAGCACAGTTTTCTCCTATCAAATGCCTATAGGGCACCCGTCAAAGAGCACCCTGTAATGGCTAATGGTTATTTTCTTGAATTAAATCATTGAACTGCTCTTGACTCTATTCTGCTTTGAGAACCATTGACTCGTCAAGAGTTTTGCTGGAAACCTCGCCGACTTTCTCGAGGTATGCCTTTGCTGCGTCAAGTCCCACGATTCCAGTATCTGTGATGGTCGTCTCCTCAGCTACGGATGTCGAGTAGCCTGCGAATACAACCGTGTATGTCTCGTCGTCTGCGAGGTCCTGTCCGCTTGCCGACATGAGAACATATGGATAGTAGAAGCCCGTGCCGCTCGTGTCAGCACCCTCGGCTGCGAGTTCTTTGATCCTTGCGCCCGTAAGCTCTGCCGTCCGGAGCGTGTCGTACCAACCCGTTGGAAGCCATGCAGTGATGTATTCCTCTGTCATAGGACCCGTGAGAACCTTGCCGTTCGCACCCTGGCTGTTTTCTCTGAGAGCAGGAACCGACGGATCATATACATTGTAGGAAATGAGAGCCGCGTCCGCACCAGTTGCATCCATGAAGATTTGACCGGAAAGATGTGCAACCTGCACCGTGTCAAGCACTTCCGTTGCCGTCGCATAGCTCTTCACGCCGTTTTTCTGTAAATCTTTCTTCGTATCGTCAAGCACCTTCAGGGCATCCGCAAGCGTGAGTCTGCCGCCGATCCATTCCTGAGCCGCCTCACCGAATGGTACGAGATAGCCGTCCCAGCCAGTGTAAACGAGGTTCATCGAGTGACCATTGGCTACTTCCTGTACTGCCTCTGCGTATGGAGAATCCTCAGCGACCTCGAATTCTTTGATTGAGCACATATTTGTTGAATACTCGCCGTGGATAGCGAGGTAACCTTCGTTGGAGGAAAGGACTTCCAGAACGTGGAGTGCGTCCTCAAGCTTTTGCTCGTTACCCTCCTCTGCGAGTTCTTTGTTAAGTCCGTAGAATCTGCCTGGCGATGTGCAATAGCTGTTCGACGTGCCGTCCTCGGAAAGGAATGGAACAATCACATATTCGTCGCCCGTGCCGTCCTCGTTCTGGTGGAATCTCTGAACCGTACCTATGAGGAATGCGGTGTTGCCTTCGTAGAACGTGTTAACAGTGTCCCCGTATGTCTCGCTTAGTTTGTCGTCTACGAGCATGCCCTGGTCAATCCACTCCTGGAAGAACTTTGCGCTTGTGATGAGCTCTTCGTTGTCGCTTGCGAAAACATCTGAGTCAACGTCGGTAAACTGGCTTCTCCACTCGCGTCCTGCTACCGTATTCATGTAATTAGTTCCGCTGATGTTGAAGAAGAACTGGAATGCCGAGCCTGGAAGGTCCAGAAGCGATACTGCCGTCCTGATGCCATTTTCCTTGAGTGCTGGAATCGTCACTTCGCGAAGTTCCTTGAAGCTGGTCGGGACTTCTATGCCGTTTGCGTCGAGCAGGGTCTTGTTGCAGAGCATTCCGCTGATGCTGTAGTCAAATGGAAGCAGATAAAGCGCTCCGTCCACATAGTAGTCCGTCAGCCTTGCCTCGCTGTAAAGCCCCGCAACGTCGTATTGCGACAGGTCGATGAGGTTTGCCGCCTGAAGCTCTGGATCCCATGCCTGTGAGCTCGTGTAGATGTCTGGCAGTTCGCCCGTCTCAAGCTGCTGTTTCATAAACGCTGACATGTTTCTGCCGCGATACGGGATAATTTCGATGTTGATTTCTGGATACTTCTCGTGTACCAGCTCGACGAAAGCTGTGTAGTCACGCTGAGCATCGATGATTGTGATTGCTTCGTGCTCGCCTTCGGCCTCTGTCTGCCCGCAGCCGCTCGCAATCAGCGCCAGTGCCGTGCAAAGCACCATGATAAGTCCGATAAATAATGCCTTTCTTTTCATGCTGTCCTCCTAAGTTGTCAAACACACTTTGATTTAACTTTCTGAATGAAATATGATAAAAATGAATGAATTGTCGGAATTGCGTCATTTCTGTGACGAAAATTTCACAATTCCTTGCCTTATTATAGCATGAGCGGCCGCCCGCGCGCAAGCGAAATCTGCTCGGAATCCGCCATTTCCACTCATTCTTAGCGGATTGTTAGCGGGCGGGCGCATTTGAACAATACCTTAACACGTGGGCGCGGGTGGTAGCTGCTCTCAGCAGGTGCAGTCCTCACGGGCGGCGGGTGGCGTGCAATCCACGCGGTACGTCTTCACGGGCGGCGGGTGTCTGACAACCCACGCGGTATGGTCCTCACAAGCATATCAGGCCTGCGTGACTT
>CAVEOR010000013.1:0-16921 GCA_963617285.1 Anaerovoracaceae bacterium
ATATAAATACCTGAAGGCTGTAATTGAGGGCGGACTTGAAGCAAAACCAGAGAATGTTCTGATCTATGCGTCATCAAACCGCAGGCATTTTATCAAAGAAACTCACGCAGACAGAGGCGATGAGGAATTTGATGGTGAGATATTCAAGAGCGATACGCTTGAGGAAAAACGCAGTCTTGCTGACAGGTTTGGAGTCCAAATATATTTCGGCAAGCCTTCAAGGGAAGGGTATCACGAGATAGTTGAGGTACTCGCAGAGAGAGAAAACCTTGGGATTTCAAAGGAAGAACTTCACGCCGAGGCCACCAAGTGGGAGATTAGACACGGAGGCGTCTCGGGAAGGTGTGCACGGCAATTTATAGATTATGTAAAGGGAAAGGAGAATTTGAAAAAATGAAAATAACAGGTTCAGAGGCGGTAATGAAGGTGCTTTTGGAGCAAGGCGTAGACACAGTATTCGGCTACCCTGGCGGAAGTGCCCTCAACCTGTACGACGAATTATATAAATATAGAGACAAGATAACGCATGTGCTCACGGCGCATGAGCAAGGAGCATCACACGCGGCGGATGGTTATGCAAGAGCTACCGGCAAAACAGGTGTTGCTTTTGCGACAAGCGGTCCGGGTGCGACCAACCTTGTAACTGGAATAGCCACCGCGTTCATGGATAGTATTCCAACGGTATTCATAGTGGCAAACGTTGCAAATAATTTTATCGGGCGCGACGCATTCCAAGAAGTGTACATCACCGGCGTAACGCTGCAGATTACCAAACACAATTTCTTCGTAAACGACAAGGAAGAGCTCGTCGATACGCTTCGGAATGCTTTCAGGATTGCGAACTCTGGAAGAAAGGGTCCGGTTCTCGTGGATATAACAAAGGATGTAACCGCAGCTATGGTAGACTACGAGCCGATGGTTCCGCTGCCGACTGCAAGGAAATATGAGGACGAGAGCAATGCGGAGAAGCTTGACATCTTCGCCGATTATATCAACAATGCCAAGAGACCTGTGATAATTGCAGGCGGTGGTGTAATAGGCGGCAAGGCCGAGAAGAAAGTCCTCGAGCTTGCATCAAAGGCCGACATCCCTGTGGTATCCACCCTCATGGGACTTGGTATTGTGCCAGAAGGAAGAAGACAGAATATCGGAATGCTCGGAATGCACGGATCCTTTGCCGCAAATAAATGCGTCAATGAGGCAGATGTTTTGCTGGCTATAGGGTGCCGTTTCAGCGACAGGGTTGCCCTGAATCCGAAGAAGTTCACCAAGAACGCGACCGTGCTACAAATTGACATAGATGCCAGCGAGATTAACAAGAATATCAAGGTGGATGTTGCTATCGTAGGAAATTGCAAGCCTGTGCTCGAAAATTTGCTGACGAAAATCGAGAAAAAAGAGCATGACGAGTGGTTCTCGAAAATCGATGGATGGAGAAAGGATCATCCGCTTGCGGTACTGGATGCTCACGGCAAGCTGAATCCGCAAAAGATTCTCGAATATATGAGCGACCACAGCGACAAGGAGACGATATATGTAACAGATGTAGGACAGCACCAGATGTGGGCTGCACAGTATCTGAAACAAACAAAATCCAGAAACTTCCTCACAAGCGGAGGTCTGGGGACGATGGGCTTCGGCTACGGCGCCGCGATAGGTGCACAGATGGGATGCCCAGAAAAGAGGGTCATCCACATCACTGGTGACGGGTCGTTCCATATGAATCTGAACGAGGCATGCACGGCGGTATCGAACAACCTTCCGATTATCACAGTTATATTCAACAACACAGTGCTCGGAATGGTATATCAGTGGCAGACCGCATTCTACGACAAGCGTTATTCGAATACATCACCTGAGAGAAAGACTGACTTTACCAAGCTTATCGAAGCCTTCGGTGGAAATGGCTTTAGAGTCGAGACGATGGAAGAATTCGAGGAAGCATTTGAAAAGGCACTCACCCTCGATGGCCCTACATGGATAGATTGTATGATTTCCCCAGAGGACAAGGTGCTTCCGATGATTCCTAACGCCAAAAGTGTTGAAGATATAATCTTAGATTAGGGGGGTGATGAGGATGAGCAGAGAAGTACTCAGCGTATATGTAGAAAACAAACCAAACGTTCTTTCCAGAGTTGTGAGTCTCTACGGCAGACGAGGCTTTAATATAGACTCTTTGACAGTGTCGGCGACCAACAACCCTGAGATTTCGAGAATTACCATAGCCTTTGTGGGAGATGATCGAATCTTGCAGCAGATAGTATATCAGACAGAGAAGTTAGAGATAGTAAGGAGCATCAAAGTACTCGAACGCACCAACAGCTTCTTCAGGGAGCTTCTCATGGTAAAGCTCAAGGCCGATACGAAGGAACGCCGCGATGTAAAGGAAATTGTAGATATATATCGAGCAAAAATCATAAGCCTGACACAGACTGACATGGTGCTCGAACTTACCGGCAGCCCTGAAAAACTCGACGCATTTATGGATATGCTCAGCGACTATGAAATCACAGACATCTGTCGCACAGGCGTAACCGGTATTGAAAAATAAGCTAATTCAAAATCAAATAAAACATAAACATAAGTAAAGGAGACAAAAAAATGATTAACAAGTATTATGATTCAGATTGTAATTTCGCTATGCTCGACGGAAAGACGGTAGCTATCCTCGGATTTGGTAGCCAAGGTCATGCTCATGCTATGAACCTCAAGGAGAGCGGTGCAAACGTAGTAGTAGGACTTCGTCCAGGTTCGGCTCATACAGCCAAGGCAGAGGCTGCAGGGCTCAAAGTTGTAGGTATCGAGGAAGCTGCAGAGGCTGGTGATATCGTAATGATGCTTACACCAGACGAGCTTCAGTCGAAAATCTACAAAGAGCAGGTAGAAAAGCACATGAAGCCAGGCAATGTTCTCGCATTTGCTCATGGTTTCAACATTCACTTTAATCAGATAATCCCATCCAAGGATATCGACGTAATCATGATTGCTCCGAAGGGTCCAGGACACACTGTAAGAAGTCAGTATGTAGAGGGAAAGGGCGTTCCAAGCCTCATCGCAGTATATCAGGACGCTTCTGGCAAGGCTAAGGACTACGCGCTGGCTTATGCAAGCGGAATCGGTGCAGGCAGAGCTGGAATTCTCGAGACTACATTCAAAGAAGAGACAGAGACAGACCTTTTCGGTGAGCAGGCAGTTCTTTGCGGCGGCGTATGTGAACTTATGAAGGCAGGCTTTGATACATTGGTAGAAGCCGGTTACGAACCAGAGATGGCATATTTTGAGTGTATCCATGAGATGAAACTCATCGTAGACCTTATCAACGAAGGCGGATTCGATAAGATGAGATACTCCATTTCCAACACAGCAGAATACGGTGACTACAGAACTGGCAAGAGAATCATCACAGAAGACACGAGAAAAGAAATGAAGAAGGTTCTCGGAGAAATCCAAGATGGTACATTCGCAAGTGAGTTCATCCAGGAATTCAACGCTGGTGGCAAAGCAAGATTCCTTGCTACGAGAAAGAAAGAAGCCTCACATCTTCTTTGCAAGACAGGTGCTGAGCTCAGAAAGATGATGAGCTGGTTGAAGAAATAGATATTACGAGGAGAAATGATGAAGGACAGAAGTAAGCAAGTGACAGAAGGCATAGAAAAAGCTCCGATGAGAAGCCTTTTCTACGCTATGGGATATACGGAGGAAGAACTCGCCAAGCCGTTAATCGCGGTGGTTTCGGCACACAGCGAAATCGTGCCGGGTCATATGCACCTTGATAAGATTGCGGAAGCTGTAAAAGCTGGCGTTAGGATGGCGGGTGGCACACCAATTATGGTTCCTGCCATCGGCGTATGCGACGGAATTGCTATGGGACATGTGGGCATGAAGTATTCGCTGGCAAGCAGAGAGCTAATTGCCGACAGTGTTGAGACCATGATAATGGCACATGCATTTGATGGTGCGGTACTCGTGCCAAACTGCGATAAGATAGTGCCGGGCATGGTGATGGCTGCTGCTCGTCTTGACATACCAGCCGTGGTATGCTCAGGTGGCCCGATGATGTCGGGTCTTGTCGGCGGCGTGGAAACAAGCCTTTCGAAGATGTTTGAGGCTGTAGGCGCTAGAAAAGCTGGAATCCTCGATGACGAGGGTCTCAAGGAGTATGAACAAAATGTGTGCCCAGGATGCGGATCTTGCTCGGGCATGTATACAGCAAACAGCATGAACTGTCTGTGCGAGGCTATTGGAATCGCGCTTCCGGGCAACGGGACGATTCCAGCGGTTTCCGCCAAGAGGATAATGCTCGCAAAGCACGCCGGAATGGCGATTATGGATCTAGTTGAAAAGGGAATCACCGCACGCGATATTATCAATGAAAAGTCGCTGAGAAATGCCGTTGCCTGTGATATGGCACTTGGATGCTCGTCTAACAGTGTACTTCATCTTCTTGCGATAGCTCACGAAGCGGGAGTGGATTTCGACCTAAATACTTTCAACGAGATAAGCAGCGTTACACCTAACCTATGCCACTTGGCTCCTGCTGGTGGCACGCATATGCATGACCTCGATAACGCAGGAGGTGTGCCAGCGGTTATGGCGCAGCTTGCCTCCAAGGGCCTTATAGACACGAGCCTACTTACTGTTAGTGGCAAGACGGTAGGCGAGAACATCGAAGGCCACGTGATAAAGAGTACAGAAGCGATTAGACATATAGAAGAGCCGTACAGCCAGACGGGCGGAATTGCAATTCTGTGGGGTAACATTGCCAAGGACGGCTGCGTAGTCAAGAGAAGTGCTGTGGCGCCAGAGATGCTCGTTCATTCGGGTCCTGCGAGGGTATTCGATAGCGAAGAAGAAGCTATCGAAACTATATATGCGGGTGGTATTCACGACGGAGAGGTCGTTGTTATCAGATATGAGGGACCAAAGGGTGGACCTGGCATGAGAGAAATGCTCAATCCGACGAGTGCTCTTGCTGGAATGGGTCTTGATAAGACGGTTGCCCTTATTACTGACGGACGCTTCAGCGGTGCAAGCCGTGGTGCATCCATCGGTCATGTGAGCCCGGAGGCTGCGGATGGCGGCGAGATAGGACTCATAAAGGAAGGCGACATCATCGACATCAATATTCCTGAATACAAGATAAGTGCTCGCATATCCGGCGATGAGCTTGAAGAACGAAGAAAGGCTTACGTTAAGCCAGAGCCAAAGGTAAAGACTGGATGGCTGTCAAGATATGCAAGACTCGTATCATCGGCAAACACAGGAGCAGTACTCAAGTAAGTACGTACAAAAGAAACCGCAAACAAAGGCGAATACATACAAAGGAGATAGAGATGAAATACAATTTTACGATAACGCGTACAGAAAATCCAAAGGCAAAGCCGGATCCTGACAAATTGCCATTTGGTAAGATATTTACAGATCACATGTTTGTGATGGACTATGACCCAGAAAAGGGCTGGCACGACGGAAGGGTTGTTCCTTATGCACCGCTTTGCCTTGACCCTGCGGCTATGGTACTTCATTATGGTCAGGAAATGTTCGAAGGACTGAAGGCGTATAAGACCAAGAACGGCAAAGTACAGCTCTTTAGACCTGATATGAATGCAAAGAGAACGAACAACACTAACAGGAGAATGTGCATCCCAGAGGTGGATGAGGAGCTTTTCGTAGAGGCAGTAAAGACTGTTGTAGGTGTTGACAAGGACTGGATTCCGCAAAAGGAAAACACATCCCTTTATGTTCGCCCGTTCATAATTGCAACCGACGCTAACCTTAGCGTTGCAGCGTCTCAAACATACAAGTTCATAATCATATTGAGTCCTGTTGGCCCTTATTATGAAAACGGTCTTGCCCCTACGAGAATCTATGTAGAGGATGAGTACATCAGATCCGCACTGGGTGGAACGGGCTTTGCTAAAATCGGCGGAAACTATGCAGCCGCAATGATCGCAGAGAAAAAGGCTCACGATATGGGTTACGATCAAGTTCTTTGGCTCGATGCCAAGGAAAAGAGATACGTTGAAGAAATCGGTACGTCCAATGCCTTCTTCAAGATTGACGGAGAAATCTATACATCGTCTCTCATAGGCACCATTCTTCCAGGCATCACAAGGGATTCCATGATAAAGGTCATGAAGGAATGGGGATACAAGGTAAATGAAACGAGATTTACTATCGACGACATCTTCAAGGCTGGCGAGGAAGGCAAGCTTGAGGAGGTATTCGCAACAGGAACTGCTGCAGTAATTTCTCCAGTTGGCGAGCTATCTTGGAAGGACAAGAATCTTGTAATAAACAACGGAGAAATCGGTGAACTTTCTCAGAAACTCTATGACGAGCTTTATGGTATCCAGACGGGCGTTATAGAGGATAAGCGTGGCTGGACAGTAGAAGTTTAGAAATCACCTGATAACAAAGGACTGGGATTGCATTGCAATCTCGGTCTTTTTTTGGAGCAATAGGACAAAATTGGAATGGGTGGATCATCAGGGGCCCGACCGCCTGCTCTGCTGTTCCTGTGTGCGCAGGCTTCTTCCTCGGCTCCCCAATCGGTCGCCTTCGGACCAGCCGCTACGGGAATATTCACAGGATATTCCCGCTTAACGCGTCTGCCCTCTCGGGTTCGAGCCCCTGAACTTGGCAAAAAAGAAGAAAAGATGGTATTCATACCATCTTTTCTTCTTTGGTGGATCATCAGGGGCTCGAACCCTGGACACCCTGATTAAGAGTCAGGTGCTCTGCCAGCTGAGCTAATGATCCATATTCAGTTTCGGTGCCTTCGAACATGTTCCTTTCGCTTGGCACATTTGACATATTACCATTTTTTCGGGCGCTTGTCAACAGGGAAATTTCAATTTTTCGAAAAAAGTTTTTGGCTGGCAGGTGTGAAGGCGAAATATTGGCAGAATCTTGGCGGATAGGTGGGGGACAAGGGGCTTTTTTGATTGCATTTGATAGTGGTTTAGTATATAATAGTATGGAATGTAAGCACACGCGGGTGAGCGCAGGCTTGCAAGTTCGGAATTCGTGTTTAGTCGAGGGTTGGAACAACCGGTGGGAACACGAGGATTAGTAAGAGAAAAAGGAAAAGAGACGTGCAGGAGATATTGGAGCAGGTTTTGACTGAGGCGGAGAAGATTTTTCTGATCGCGAAGGACTTTTGCGTCGAGAATTACATAGGTGTTTTGATCGGGATGAATGCGCTCGCACTTCTGCTGGCGATTATAGGGCTTGCGAAGGCGGCGAAGGCGCTGAAGGAGTCGCGCAAGAATGCCGCGATTGAGGTGCTCGGAACCGACAAGAAGGCTAAGCTCGAGGAATTGATGAAGCGGGAGGAGCTTTCGGGGAAGGCCGAGACTCCGGCGCAGGACGAGCAGGAGAAACAAGGCGAGTCGGAGCCGAAAGCCGAGGCCGTAGAGCCAGCAGATCCGGTTGAAGCGTTTGAACAGCCCGAGCCAGCCAAGCCAGCTGATCAGACCGAGAATGTGGGCGGCCCAGTATTCAACTTTAGCTTAGACGGCGACGACAAGGCGACGCTCAGGCTCAATATCGAGCGAGCTGACATTTGCATCGAGAACGTCGAGATGATAAATAGGCAGTTCGAGGATAAACTCGTCAGCGAGAGCACGCCGGAGACGGCGAGCGAGGCGGCGATGGCGGAGATCCAGGAGCTGCACGAGGCGGCGGAAGCTGCGGGGTTAGGCGAAGACGCGAAGCCGAGCGAGCCAGCTGCTAAGGAGGAGCAAGACATGCAGGGAGACGGTCTGAACGTGTTCGTGCAGGCAACGGCTCCGGCTCAGAGCGTAGAAGCAGAAGCTCCGATTGCAGAATCGATAGGCGTGGAAATCCGGAATGCGGACGCACAGCCAGCGGAACCAATCGTAATCGAGAAACTCATACCGATAGAGACGGAGAAAATCGACCCAGGCAAGTTCTACACGAGCAAGTCGGGCATAGTATATTCGAAAGAGGAAATCGCAAGCAAGATTAAAGACTGATAAATTTATGGAGGCAATCAATGTTTTGTACCAAATGTGGAAAAGAACTATATGACGACGATAAGTTTTGCGCGTATTGCGGAGCCGAGGTGAGGGTGCGTCCAGCATCCAAGGAGGCCGAGGTCGTGTTCAATCCGCCGTTCAAAATCGAAGCTCAGAAGAGAACGGAGGAGATTCTGAAGGCGACCGAGGAGCGCAAACAGGAGGCGCAGGAACAGACGCAGGCGAGGGCAAAGAGCGAGAGCGTTGACTTCGACTGGAACCTCGACGGCTTCCCGACTGCCAAGCCGCGGAAGACCGAGGAAGTGGATTTCAACTGGGACAGCGTAGTCGAGAAGCGCAACAGATATGTGTCCGAGCCGACATACGGATTCGCAAGCGACCCAGAAGTTCCGCAAGGGTATGCGAACTTCCAGCCGAGCCAGGCGAGCGAGGCAACGCAGGGAAGCGGATTCGCAGCGCAGAGTGAGCAGAAGACGCTGACGAACTTCGAGATGCCAAGCTGGCTCGGCGGTCAGAGCAATTCCGAGGCAGCGGAAGTAGCAGGAATTGCGAGCGCATACCAGTCGCCAGCTGACACCGAGGACGACGACATGTCAATCGAAGAACTGGAGAAAGAGCTTTTCGGCGACATGGAGCAGGAGCCTGAGGAACAGGACGACAGGTTCTATACATTTAATAAGAAGAACGACGAATTCCAGGAGCTTCTTGACAGGGAAAAACAGCGCGTCAAGAGCATGGAGGACGAATACAATAAGCAGTTTGTGGATAACGACTACACCTGGATGTCGGATGTAGTTCCGATGATGAGAGCCGAGGAACCGCGCACAGATGCGGACGACACAGTTCTCATCAGCGTAGTGCAGCCAGCCACGCCGCTCGCAGTTGACCTGACGCAGGACATTTCTGGGCTGACGGAGGAGCTCGCGGCGAGCGAAGTGCAAGAAGCCGAGGCGAGCGTGCCCTTTCCCAGCGGCGAGCCAGCAACAGGCGGCGACGGAGCAAGTGCAGCCGAAGGAGGAGCCGCAGACAGCCAAGGCGAGCCAGCAGCAGAGCCAAGCAGCACAGAGCCAAGTGGCGAGCCAGCCGAGGCGGGCGAACTCGCAGCTGCAGAGCCAAGCAGCGCAGAACCAGACACAGCAGCAACAGCCGAAGAACTCGCTGGCGATACGCCCGCAGACAAGGAGAAACTCAGATATTCTGACATCTTTCCAAGGGTCGATTCTGAAGGTAGCAATAACTACGGCGGCGGCCTGGTATTTGATGAAGAAGATGAAGAACCAGCTAAGAAACATGTTTTCCTGAAGTTCATAATCACAATTCTCATAATCGCAGCGATTCTCGAAGGCGCGATTCTGGGCATCAAGTTCTTCGCACCGGACAGCGAGCTGTCCAAGATGATAGATAACTCCATCTTCAAGGTTGCGGACTTCCTCGCAGGCAACTCAGGCGAGCAGGGCGACGACGAGCAGACGAAGGTCGCACAGGACGAAGACGTGCTCGCAGCATATTTGTCGAACATAATCACCGAGAAATCCGCAGATGTAGCGACGATCGGCACAGTAACATATAACCAAGAGCTCGTTTACGAAGACGATAAGACCTACGCATTCGAAGAAGTCTCCAAGGCAGACGATTTTGTCGACGCCGACTGGGAAGGCATGGATGCCACCTACGGCGAGAAGCTCCTCGAGGCGGTCATCAACTACTACGACAGCTGGATTGACACGAACAAAGACGAAAGCCTCGTAGGAATCAACACCCTGGAAATCGGGGAGCTGAAGACGGGCGAAGCGGGATTCTATACATTGTGTAGGGTCACCTACGCGGCGGCTGACGGCTCAGAAATAACAAGCGTTCAGACAGTGTACACCGTCATCTCAGACGGTATGATGCTAATAAATGAAATCAAGGAGGAAAGTGTTTAATGGAAAAACTCGAAAAGAAGATCAGTTTAATAATCCTTGTCATAGTTTTGATAGCGGCATGCTTCCTCATGCTCGTAGGATTTATCTCTGACTTCATGTGGTTCAAGGAAATGGGCTATGTTGCGGTATTCCTTACGCAATTAGTCACGATGCTCAAAGTCGGCGTTCCAACGTTCGTCGTTGTGACCGGGCTCGTGTTGCTCTACTTGAATCATCTCAGAAAAAGCTATTTTGCCCAGATTGCGTCTTCAGAAGCAACCGACATGAAGAAGCTGAAGAAGACGACAACGTGGCTCGCAATTATTTTCGGAGCAGTGGCAACGGTCATGGCTGTAATGGAACTTTGGTTCGAAATCCTGAAGTTCGCTAATTCGACAGACTTTGACATCACAGACCCGCTGTTCCACATCGATATTTCGTTCTATCTGTTCAAGTTAGAATTCCTTAGCCAGCTGAACGAAATTTTGATCGGTGTAATTATCGGATTTATCATCCTGACCATCGTTTACTACATTATTTTAATGACGGTCAGAACACCAGACGTTTTCAAGGAAGAAGCACCAGAGGCTGACGCATTCGATGGCGAGGAAAGATTCTCAGGCAGTTCCGACCCGTTCGGTAGCAACGCATATGGCGAGAGCCCATTCGGCGGCAACGCAAATCAGGGCCCGAAGGATCCATTCGCTAAGATGTTCGAGAACCTCACTGGCAAGAAAATTAAGCAAAAACCGGTTCGCAAGAAGAAACAATTCGACGACGGCAACTTCAAGCAACTCATGAAAATCGCATCCGGCAAGATCACAGTACTCGGATTCATTTTCTTCATCATGCTCGGAGTTAACTTCTTCCTTCGCCAGTTCGACCTGCTCCACGCACACACGGGCGCGGTTTACGGCGCAGGCTTCACAGATGTAAACATTACGCTTTGGATGTATAGAGCACTTTGCGTTCTGTCCGTTTTGTCGGCGATAATGTTCATCATCCAGATGAAGAGAAAGAAATACAAGAGCCTGCTCACGGTTCCAGTAATCATGATCGTAGTTGGTCTGGTCGGAACAGGCGCAGCGGCGCTCATCCAAAACTTCGTTGTATCCCCAGACGAAATCAACAAAGAAAGCCAGTACCTCGAGAGAAATATCGAGTACACCCAGCTTGCCTACCAATTAGATGACGTAGACATCAAGGATTTCGCCGCGGACAACACGCTGACGGCCAACGACATCAACGACAACGTTGAGACGATTAACAACATCAGAATCAACGACTTCGAGCCTGCTCAGCAGTTCTACAACCAGACGCAGAGTATCCGTCAGTACTACACGTTCAATGACGTAGACGTTGACAGATACATGATCAATGGCAAGTACACGCAGACATTCCTGACGGCAAGAGAAATCGACGAAGAAAAAATCGACTCATCCTGGCTGAACAGACATCTGAAGTACACTCACGGCTACGGTGCAACTCTTTCTCGCGTAGATAAGGTTACATCCAGCGGCCAGCCAGACGTTTTGATTGGAAACATCCCGCCAGAGTCAGATGTTGAGGAAATCGAAATCACTCAGCCGGAGATTTACTTTGGTGAACTTTCCAACGAATATATAGTAGTAAATACCGACGAAAAAGAATTCGACTATCCAGACGGAGACAGCAACAAGTACACGACATATGAGGGCACGGCGGGCATCAAGCTCAACATGTTCAACAGACTGCTTTTCTCCATCAAAGAAGGAAGCCTCAAGCTCCTCGTTTCGTCGAATATCGACAGCGACTCCAAGATCGTCATCTACAGAAACGTAATGGAAAGAGTTACGAAGATCATGCCGAGACTCGCGTATGAGAACGACCCTTACCTCGTAACTGTGGACGGCAAGCTTTATTGGATGGTTGACGCATACACGACGAGCTCGTACTATCCTTACTCCGAGCCTTACGACGGCGTAACGGGCAGCACGAACTACATCAGAAACTCCGTAAAGGTTGTTGTTGACGCATACAACGGCGACGTTAACTTCTACATCGTAGACGAAGATGACCCAATCGCGGCTACATACCAGAAGATTTACCCGACGCTGTTCAAGGACTTCGACGAAATGCCAGAAGGCCTCAAGTCGCACATCAGATATCCGAACTCGCTCTTCCAGATTCAGGCGAGCGTTTACGCGAAGTATCACATGGAAGACGTAAACGTTTTCTACCAGAGAGAGGATATGTGGGACATCGCATACGAGATTTACGGCACAGAGAAAAAGCAGATGACGCCGAACTACTACATTGCTAAACTTCCAGGCGAAGAGACAGCTGAGTTCTTCAACTCGATTCCGTTCACGCCGAAGTCGAAGCAGAACATGACGGCGCTCATGGTTGCCCGCAACGACGGTGATGACTATGGCAAGCTCGTGCTTTATCAATTCCCGAAATCCAGGACGATATACGGACCTGAGCAGGTAGAGGCTCAGATCGACCAGAACACTGAGATTTCCAAGGAATTCTCGCTGTGGACTTCTGCAGGCACGACATACAGACGAGGCAACATGTTCATCATACCGATCAACAGCTCAATCCTGTACGTAGAGCCAGTTTACCTGGAGGCAACGAACTCCAGTATCCCAGAAGTCAAGAGAATCATCATGGCTTACAACGATAAGATCGCATACGAAGAGACGCTGGCTGACTGCCTCGTTTCCCTGTTCGGTAGCAAGGCTGAGAATGGCGTAAGCGGCTCGGGCAGCGGCGATGGCACAGATGACGGTTCGCAAACGTCGACGAACGAAACAGGCACTGATACAAGCAATCTCAGCATCACAGAAATCGCTCAGCTCGTTCAGGACTACTACGAGAAAGCTAAGACAGCACAGCAGAACGGTGACTGGGCTGAGTACGGCGACAACCTCGACAAGATGGAAGAATACCTGAACATGCTCGTCGACTAAAATATGTGCCAAAAAACAAAAAAAGCCTAAAAAATATGGCGAAAACTATTGACGACGCTAAAGCGATGGGGTAAAATATCACTTTAATAAGAAATTAAACAGTTTGCCTGGGCAGCCTCGCGCCGCTCAGGCAAAACCGCTTAATTTTGAAATAATCAAAAAATAAACAAAGAAAAGGAGGTAATTTATGCTGGATTTTGATTTAGAAAAAATGCTATTCACAATCCCGCCCGAGAGTCACGAAAAATCAGATCTCAAAAAAATCTTAGAGGAGCATCCTGAGGTCCAATTCGTCTCTTTCGCTGGTTTAGACATGGTGGGAAACGACACAGATGAAAGAATTCCAATCAAGCTTTTCCTTGATGACATGGATGCGATGCTCGCACATGGAGTTCAGACAGACGGCTCCAGTGTAAATTTACCTAAAATTGCAGAGCTGAACAACGCGAAGGTCGACATGATCCCAGACTTTTCCGTTAACTGGTATATTGACTACAACTTTGATAATATCAATGCGGCAGACGGGCTTCCAGTCGGAACTTTGCGCATACCAGCGTTCTTAATCCACAATGAACAGACCGAGGTCGGCTCGAGAGTAATTCTCAGAGACTCCGTTGCGAAGTTCAAGAAGGAATTGATGGCGCTCATGGAATCGCACCCATACGTGTTTGACTACATCGATGGTGCGGACAGCGTGGATGACATTGAAGAAATCAGGATTACCAGTGCTACAGAGCTTGAATTTTGGGTAATGACGCCAGACGACAAGGCTGACAGAGAGCAGCTGTCTACTTCCCAGGAGCTCAAGGAGCAGTACTGGAAGAGAACATACGGACCGGTTAGAACGGCGCTCGAGAAGAGCATCGAGATTCTGGACCACTACGGACTTGACATGGAGATGGGCCACAAGGAGGTCGGCGGTGTCAAGTCGAAGATTACAGCAAGCGGCACACATGACCACATCATGGAGCAGCTGGAAATCGACTGGAAGTTTGCAGGTGCAATGCAGACTTGCGACAACGAAAAATTAGTAAAATACGTAGTTCGCGACGTTTTCAATCAGTTTGGACTCAGAACGACTTTCATGGCAAAACCGATTCCTGGCGTTGCTGGTAACGGCGAGCACACTCACATCGGCGTTTGCGCTAAGCTGAAGAACGGTAAGATGGTTAACCTGTTCTCACCGAAGGAGATGACGGAGGAATTCCTCACACCGATTGGATTCGGCTCGCTGATGGGTATCCTGAAGAACTACGAGGCAATCAATCCTTTCGTAAGTTCGACGAACGACTCGCTGAACAGACTCAAGCCTGGTTATGAGGCGCCAGTTTGTATCGTAACTTCGCTCGGTCACGGCCCGAAGGATCCTTCCAGAAACAGAACGATTTTGATCGGCCTCATCAGAAGCCTCGCCAGCCCAATGGCTACGAGATTCGAGCTCAGAGCTCCGAACCCGAAGAGCAACACTTACCTCGTACTCGCCTCATCATACATGGCAATGTTAGATGGTCTGAAGGCGGCTCTGGGCAGCGAGAAGAGTGCGAAGGAACTCGAGGCTTCGCTTTCCAAGAAGCATGGGGAAGAAGACTTTTATCTGGAGACTGAGAGAGAGTATCGCAGCGAGAAGGATGTCTTCGAAGATTACACTGAAGAGGAGAGAAAGACTTTGTTCGGGGTTGCGCCTAAGACGGTTTGGGAGAACCTGAAGGGTCTGGACGTTGCTTCCGACAAGACGAAGGCTATCATGGGCGACGGAGTTTTCTCCGAGATTTCAATCGACTCGTACAAGACTTCGATTCTGCGTCAGTGGGAGACTGAGCTTCACAACCGCATCCTTCCTGACAACATGAGATATGTAAGGGAATGCAAGAAGCTTCACGGCGAGGATGCCACGGATTATGACCTTGAGAACTGGGCAGAACTCGACCGCCTGAGACATTACATTGCGAAGGATTCGCTCCACGAGAAGTCGCTCCTGACGAGGGTGCGCGAGGCTCTGGACGATGGCGATTACGAGACGGCATCCGCTTTGCAGGTTGAGACGGCTCAGAAGATTGAAGAGCTGCGTAAGCTTTATTTGAGATATAAGAGAAATTTGCTGTAGTTTGATTTTTAAGGAGAAAGAAAATGTTAGACATTAAGAAAATCAGAGAAGACTACGAGGGCATGAAGGCCGGCGTAGAGAGAAGAACGAAGGGTACTTTCGGTATCGAGAAAATCCCGGCACTCGACGAGAAGAGACGTGCAGTGCTCGCAGAAGTTGAGGCTATGAAGAGCAAACAGAACGCTGTTTCCAAGGAAATCCCGAAGATGAAGAAGGCTGGCGAAGACACGAGCGCTATCATGGCAGAGATGAAGGAACTTTCCGAGAAGATCAAGGTTCTCGACGCAGAGGTTTCTCAGCTTGACGCTGACCTCAAGGATGCACTTCTGAACGTGCCAAACATTCCGGCTGACTTCGTTCAGGTTGGCGAGGACGACAGCGCAAACGTTGAAATCAGAAAGTTCAAGGAGCCAACTAAGTTTGACTTCGAGCCTAAGGCTCACTGGGATATCGGCAGCGACCTTGACATCCTCGACTTCGAGAGAGCATCCAAGATCGCTGGCACGAGATTCACTGTATATAAGGGACTTGCGGCAAGACTCGAGAGAGCAATCGCTTGCTTCATGCTCGACCTGCATACGATCGACCAGGATTACACGGAAATCCTTCCGCCTTTCATGGTTAACCGCGCTGCAATGACTGGTACTGGCCAGCTCCCTAAGTTTGAAGAGGACATGTTCTACGTACCGCAGAAGGACTTCTTCCTCATTCCTACGGCTGAGGTTCCAGTAACTAACCTGCTCGCACAGGAAATCATCCCTGAGGCTGAGCTTCCAATTCACTATACAGCTTATACTCCTTGCTTCCGTGCTGAGGCTGGCTCCGCTGGTCGTGACACGAGAGGCCTTATCAGACAGCACCAGTTCAACAAGGTTGAGCTCGTTAAGTTCTGTAAGCCAGAGGATTCTTGGGATGAACTCGAGAGCCTGACTGCTGACGCTGAGGCAGTGCTCCAGATTCTGGACATTCCGTACAGAGTTGTTAGACTTTCCACGGGCGACCTCGGATTCTCGTCCGCTTGCACATATGATATCGAAGTTTGGATGCCTTCCTACGGCAGATACGTTGAGATTTCTTCGTGCTCGAACTTCCTTGACTATCAGGCAAGACGCGCTAACATCAGATTCAGAAGAGAGGGCGGCAAGCCTGAGTTTGTACACACTCTCAATGGTTCTGGCCTTGCAATCGGTCGTACTACTGCAGCAGTTCTGGAGAACTACCAGCAGGCTGACGGCACGGTTAAGATTCCAGAAGCCCTGAAGAAGTACATGGGCGGCGTTGAAGTCATCGGCAAGCGCCAGGGATACTAAAATAAACGAAAAAGAGCCGCAAGGCTCTTTTTTTATGCGGTGAAGCTAGAGAGGAAGAGGGGCAGGACGCTCTGGGAGTATTGGCAGAGTGAGTAGCTGCCGCTGGAGATGCACCAGTCGTACATGAGCCCGCGCTCGAACATGGCGTAGGCCTTGGTGATGTCGTTGACAGAGAACTCCTCTTTGAAGAATCCGGTCTGCTTGCCGTCGGCGGCTATCTGGCGGAGCAGCTTGTAGTATGTCCTGCTCGGATTCATCATGTGCCGCTCGCCGCTGGTGATGAGCTGGGTTGCAAAGAGCTGGCTGAGAAGCTCTACGGAAACCGTGTTATCGATCATCAGGAAAAGTTCCCTGTTCATGGTGATGAGTTTCTCAACTGGGGAAAGGTTCGGATCCATGGTCTCCACCAGCTCGTCGTATTTCTCATCAAATAGATAAGAAAGCGAGGACAGCAAAGCGTCTTTCCCGTCAAAATAATGATAGAACGAGCCTCGTGATGTGCCAGAAGCCTCGACTATTTCCTCGACGGTCGTGTTATCGTAGCCCTGCTCGTAGAACAGCTGCCACGCGGCGGAAACGATTTTGCTCTTCGTATTTTTGGAATTTTTCTTTTTCATATGTTCTCTCCCTGAAATTAGAATTCTCT